>CATZTY010000201.1 GCA_958424475.1 uncultured Collinsella sp. | reverse complement strand
TAGAACACCGGACTCAAGCCCGAAATAATCTCGGACGAAACACTCTGCAAACCCGCAATAGCACTCAGCGGCAAAATCACACGCTTGGCGCCGGCGTTTTTGGCCACGCGCATGATGTCCTCGAGCCCACGAATCTCGTCCATGGAGCCCGACATGCGCAAGATTCCCGGAATCGCCAGTGCGGGCATCACCGGGCGGTTGCACGCCGCGGAGCAAAGTCCCACAAACTCGGCGAGCGAGACTTCCTCGGACAGGCCCTTGCTCTGCAGGTCGTTGTAGAACAGCAGGTAATCCTTGGAGCCAATGTGCATGCCCGGCGCCACGCGGTTCGCCAGGTTCACAAAGTTGTCGAACGCGGCCTCCAGCGTATCGCGCACCGGCTTGTTAAAGGCCACGCCCTCGTGCTTAAACTTGCACTCGCCGGCAACGGCCTTGTTCTCCAGCTTGTACACGGCAACCTCGCCGCCCTGCGATCTGCCCACGCCAAACACGTGGCCGGACAGCAGTGGCCCGTCGGGAATCAGCGTGTCCTCGCTCTGCTCGGGCACGCGCACCACGTGCACGTCCTGCGGGTTGTCGGCATCCATATAGCCCAGGTTGACGTCGATAAACTCAACGCCCGCCATAATCTTGAGCTGCTCCTTTACGCGGCGACGGCCCTCGATGGCGTAATCCAACAGCCAGCGCACGTCGTCCTTGTCCATGGCCTCGTCGGGGAACAGCAGCTTTGCAAGGCCACTAAAGGTCTTGCGCACGGCGATCTCGTCACGCTTGTTAAAGTCGCTGTTAAAGCGGAAGTAACGGTCGATATGGTGCGTAAAGTCCTTGCGGCGCATCTCCTTGCAAAACTCCGACAGGCAGTCGGTGATCAGGCCATAATGCCCGGTCAGCAGGCTCGAGCGCATCTTGGGAATCTCCCAGCCCGGCAGGTAATAGTGGATACGGTCGAAGAAGGCCGAATCGTTGTTAAACTCTGGCGGGAACGGATCAAACAGGTGCGTGGTCTTAAGGACGTTTTGCACGGTGTCGTTGATGTTGCCCTCAAAGACCATGGAGGCATCGGCGTTGATCTGGTCGCGGCCGCGCGCGTAGCTGCCACTCGCCATATAGTCCTTCATGATCTGCACGGCATTGGTGTCCTTAAAGCGCATGCCGGCGACCTCATCGAACGTCACGCAGTCCCAATGGCCCACCAAGCCCACGCGATCGGCGCGCATGGAGTTCATACGGCCGAACAGGTTGGCCGTGGTGGTCTGACCGCCCGAAAGCAAGATGGCGTAGGGCGAGACCTCTTTGTAGATATGGCTCTTGCCGGTGCCGCGGGGACCCAGCTCGCACAGGTTATAGTTGCGCTCGATGAGCGGCACCATACGCTCGATAAAGTGGAGGCGCTCTTTCTCGGAAAGCTCGCTGGGTTCGTAGCCAGCCGAGCGCAGCAGCATATTGAGCCACTCGTCGCGCGTAAAGTACTGGCGCTCGTCGATCATGGCATCCAGGTCCAGATTGGGCATCTGGATGGGCGTGAGCGACGCCACGCTAAACGGAGAGTCCTCGGGTCCGCGCTTTTTGCGCTTGGCCTTGGAGCGGCGCGGCGCATCGTCGCCAAAGACCTCCATGCCAAACTCGTCTTCCTCATCCACGGGATGACGGTACTCGATGCTCATAATGCACCAAATGCCACCCTGCAGAATCTTGGAATAGTCGCGCACGTACTCGGCCGGCATTACAAACGGCTCAATAGTCAGATTGGCAAACGACGCCACGTAGATATCTTTGTACTCGTCGAGCTTGGCCGTCACCTTGTCGATGATGGTAAAACGACCCAGCTCGCGAATCTTGGACTTAATGCGCTCGGACTCATCGGGGCGCACGTAGTTATCGGTGAGGATCCTGCGGATGCGCTCCAAACCCTCTGCCACGGCATCCTCGTCGTCGGTCGAGCAGTACATGCCCAGCAGATACTCCAGTACAAAGGTGGGCACGTTGGCGCCGCGCTTCATAAGGGCCGTCAGGTCTTTGCGCACGATCTTGCCAGCAAAGTGCTCGAGCAGCTTGCCGTCCAGCCCATCCATGTCGTAGCCGTCGTCCTCGGGGGCCTCGGCCGTAGCCCGGTCATAGCCATCGGTCGAGGATTCGTCCTCGGCGGGCGCCGCAACCTCATCGGGTACCGCGGCCACCGTCGGCTCCGGGGCAGGCGCGGCCTCCTCCGCAGGCACGGCTTCCTCCACGGGCACGGCCTCCTCCACAGGCACATCCACATCAATCGAGGGAACTTCCCACAAATCGTCGTCATGGCTATCAAACATAGGGCACACTCCTAAAAACCAAAATCAGCAACAGGGGCAAACGAAACAGCGATGGTATACGTCTCGCGCCAAACGATCTTGCCCGTCTCGTGCTCGCGGCAGACCAGATAGTACGGACCCTTGGCCGAGAATCCATCCACTGCATGCAACGCAAACTTGGCATGCACCACGCGCTCCTGCGAGTTAACAGAAGTCTTGTTGGCATGCGCCTTGACCGTATCGCTCACCTCGTTGCCACTCGCATCGGTAAACACCAGCTCGTACTCGCACGGCAAGACCTTACCTTGGGCAGGTTCTTCCTGGATCAAGTTGACCGAGAAGAGCGAGTTGGTCACTCGGCGTCCCTCACTTAGTACGCGCAGCGTCGCCGAGCGCGTGTCGACAAAGTCCTTGGAACCCGAGCGCGCACGCCAAAAACCGATAACGGGCACGCAGAGCTCCTGCAGGCTCATGCCGCCGTGGACGTAGTTGTTAGTGCCGCCGGGACGCTTGAAGTGCACGTTCTCGCGCGGGGCAAACCCCTCAAAACCGGCGCCCAAACGTCCCATGTTAACATTAACAAACACCTCACGTACCTCGTCCGAAAGCTCGCCCACGGCCTCGTTGGGCACCACCAGATGACGCTTGCCGTACATGACGGGAGCGTCAAGGACGGGAAGGTCCGGTTTGCCGAGCATCTGGCACTCGCTGAGCTCCCGACGCGTGTAGATAAAGCCGTGGTCCGCCGTTATAACAACACGCGCGCCCGGGGCGTCGGTGCACACGCGACGCGCCAACGCAGCAAGTTCCTCCACGGTGTCCGCACAGGCACCGAAGACGTCATCCTGCGTAGCGGCCTTCTCGCCCGTAGCATCGATCTTGTTGTGGTAGAGGTAGACAAGTCTTGAGTCCTTGAGC
>CATZTY010000200.1 GCA_958424475.1 uncultured Collinsella sp. | reverse complement strand
TGACGTAGACAAAGCCCTGCTCCTGGAAGAAGCGGTGGATGGCGGCAGCCGCGACAGAGCGGATGCGGAACACGGCGCGGAACAGGTTGGTGCGCGGGCGCAGGTGCTGCTGGGTGCGCAGGAACTCGACGGTTGCGCGCTTCTTCTGCAGTGGGTAATCCGGGGCACTCGTGCCCTCGACCTCGATGGAGGTGGCAGAAAGCTCGAAAGGCTGGGGCGCATCGGGGGTCAGCTTGACGGTGCCGGTGCAAATGAGTGCGGCCGAGACGTTTTGATGGGCGATCTCGTCGTAGTTGTCGAGTGCCTCGCGGTTCATGACGACCTGCAGGTCGCGGAAGCAGCTGCCGTCGTTGAGCGTAACAAAGCCAAAGTTCTTCATGTCGCGGACGGACTTGACCCAGCCGGCGACGGTGACGGTCTGGCCGCCGAGCGACTCGGCATCGGCATAGAGCTGCGCGATTTTGGTGCGGTTCACGTATCCTCCCATAACGGTTGAATGATAGTTATCCATACAGTTCGATATTCTAGCAGCTCGGCTCATTTGGGCTATACAGATAAGGCATTGGCGGGATGGTTTTTCAAACGAAAAGCGCCCGCGGCCAAATGGTCGCGGGCGCTTGACGAGGTGCTTTTTGGCTGTGTGGCGCGGGGCCTGGCTACTTGGTCTTGGCTACCAGCAGCGGGTCGCCAAGCTTAACGAGCGGGTTGCCGCCGATAAGCGTGCCGGACTCGCCGACATGGTCGATGCTCTTAAGACGATCGAGCTCGGAGACGATGACGGTCACGATGTCCTCGTGACCAGCGGCCTTAATGGCCTCGCGGTCGAAGCTGATGAGCGGCTGGCCTGCCTTGACCACATCGCCCATCTCGACAAAGCGGGCAAAACCCTTGCCGTTCATTTCCACGGTGCCCAGGCCAACATGGATGAACACGCGAAGACCGTCCTCGGTGATCATGCCAATGGAGTGGTTGGTGACAGTGGTGGCGCCGATGCGGCCGTTGGCGGGCGCATAAATGGTGCCGGTAATGGGCTCGATGCCATAGCCCTGGCCAAGCATGCCCGAGGCGATCGTCTCGTCGGGAACCTCGTTCAGGTTGACGAGCACGCCGTTGACGGGGGCATAGATGACGCCTTCGCGGGTAGCGAAGCTTGCTGCGGGCGGAACGGACGCCTCGCCGGCCGAGGTGAAGGTGGACTTAAGCGAATCGAGCAGACCCATAGTTGCCTCCAACTTAATATAAGCGCATATCGCGCGTTTGGTTTGCCGGAAACGTTTCACATGTGTTTCGCGGCTTGGTCAACGCCCCTATTCTACGCTGCTCAACGATACCTCTGAACTGGGATTATGTGATATATCAGTTGAAGGGAAACTTATTGCCAGAGTGTTTCTGCGCCACGGGTTCAAGTGGGGTACGCTTGAAGGCGAAAAACAAGGGCGCATAATTTGCGCGAAGGGAGCACATATGATTGTCGAGAACCATGCGCTGTGGGGCGAGGAGCCGACCGAGGAATATCCGGCGACGTTTACGTATTTGGGTGCCGAGCCGCTGCCCGATAAACCGAATGGCCGCCGCCCTGCCGTGATTATCTGTGGCGGAGGTGCGTTTACGCATATCGCTCCGCATGAGCAGGATCCTGTGGCGTTTGCGTTTTTGGATCACGGTTACCAGGCCTTTGTGCTCAACTATGTCACGAGTTCTACGGGTGACGTGAGCTTTCCGCACCCCCAGGCAGATCTTGCCAAGATGGTCGCCACGGTTCGTGCGAATGCTGACGAGTGGCATGTCGATCCTAAGCGCGTGTGCGTCGTGGGATTCTCGGCGGGCGGCACGATCTGTGCCTCGCTGGCAACGCAGTGGAAGACCGGCCCCTTCGCGGCACTTGCCGGGGCGCGTCCGGACGACATTCGTCCCGATGCCGTGGTGCTGGGTTATCCATTGCTCGACTTTGCCTATGTGCGCGACATGCAGACGCGCGATCCGCGCATTGACTTGCGTGTGCCCAAGACGGGCGGCAAGACGGGGCGCGATCTGCTCAACGACTACCTGTCGATGGTGACGGGTGGCGAGGCAACTGACGAGCATTTGGCCGATATCTGCCCCACCACGCATGTTTCGCGTCAGATGCCACCGACCTTTGTGTGGGGCGTGTCCGACGACAAGACAGCACCGATCGCGCAGGTCTACCCGTTTGCGCAGCGCATGGCCGAAGAGGGCGTTGCATGCGAGATGCACGTCTTCGACCAGGGCGGTCACGGCCTTTCGCTCGGCAACGCCAACACCGCGGTCGACAACGAGGACAAGCAGGTGGCGGTCCGCCCTTGGATTCGCCTAGCCTTCCGCTTCCTGGAACGCCATCTGTAAGAGTCCCGGCATCCCAGCCCTTCAATAACTTGCGGTGAAATAGTTCCTATCTGGGGCATCAACCAGCCCATCCAGGAGCTATTCCACCGCAACTTCGTTTTTGATGCCCCGCCCGGAAACTGCGCCCCAGTTTTGCCTTTCAAGGTGGGACGCAGTTTCCCATAGGGTCTCGACTGGGAAAGCGCGTCCCGTTTCGAGCCAGAATTCTGGGATGTAGTTTCCCCGAGAGGCCTCATCGGGAAACTATGGCCCTGAACTCTCCTGCCTGTCCCCATCGCACCGATCTGTCGATTGAACATCGTTGTGTGTTCACGCTATCATGTAAGCTTAAAATTGGTTAGCCATGGCAAACGGTTAGCCATGGTAAACAAAATGCAACGCCCTGTGGGCGCCGGGGGAGGAACACGGACGTGAGACTCGATACACTCGAGATTGGAAAGGACGCCGTTGTCGCATCGGTGGCATCGGACGATCAGGCACTCCGACAGCATATTTTGGACATGGGTCTAACGCCGGGCACCGAAGTCACCATGATGAAGTACGCCCCTATGGGCGACCCGCTTGAGATTCGCCTGCGTGGCTACGAGTTGACGCTGCGCAAGGACGATGCCGCACGGATTGAGCTCGTGGGTGTTCACGACACCGATACGGGTCCGCGCGCTAACGCCGCAATCGGCACGACGGAGCACCCGGCTCTTGGCGAGGGAACGTATTCGCCCCGTGCTGCCAAGACGGCCGTGCCCGAGGGCGCACCGCTGCATTTTGCCCTTGCCGGTAACCAAAACTGCGGCAAGACTACGCTGTTCAACCAGCTTACGGGCTCCAACCAGCACGTCGGTAACTTTCCT
>CATZTY010000199.1 GCA_958424475.1 uncultured Collinsella sp. | reverse complement strand
GGCAACGAGGGTCACGAGCACGGTCACGAACACCGAGACGAGCGGGGTCACAAAGAGGTCGAACATCTCGGGAACGATCTTGTGCAGGCGCTTCTCGAGGAAGGCCAGAATGGCGCAGGCGATGACGATGGGGATCACGTGGCCCTGATAGCCGACCCACTCAAAGCTGTACACGCCAGGAATGACGGTGACCATGGTCTGCACGCCCTCGGAGGCAACCGTATAGGCGCTCTGCAGCGAGGAGTTGATGAACGCACCGCCGACGACGGCGCCCAGGTACGGGTTGGCGCCAAAGGCCTTAGCGGCGGAGTAACCGATCAGGATCTGCAGGATGCCAAAGGACGTTCCCGAGACCAGGTCGGCAATCTTGTAGATAAAGTTATTGGTGTCGAGCGCGATAAAGCCGTTGGAGGCCATAAAGTTGAGAGCGCTCATAATGCCCAGCAGCAGGCCCGAAGCCACGATGGCGGGGATGATGGGGACAAAAACGTCGCCGAGCACCTTAATGGCACGCATAAAGATGTTCTGCTGCTGCGCGGCGGCCTCCTTGACCTCGGCCTTGGTGGCAGCCTCAACGCCGCTGAGCGCGATGAACTCTTCGTAGACCTTGTTGACAGTGCCGGTGCCAAAAATAATCTGAAGCTGGCCCTGGGCCTCAAAGACGCCCTTGGCGCCGTCAATATTCTCGAGGGCCTCCTTGTCGACCTTGGCGTTATCGGCAATCACCAGGCGCAGACGCGTGGCGCAGTGTGCGGCCGAAACAACGTTGCCGGCGCCGCCGATGTTGTCGAGCACCTCTTGGGCTGATTTGCGGTAGTCCATGACTTCCCTTTCCTCCAACGGGCGCATGTACACCCGGCCACCTTTGACACTTACACTGTAATCGTTTTCAGTTTCATATGTCTGTAATCGTTTTCATAGTAGGGTGAACGGTAGGAAAAAGCCGGTGAATGGTAGTTTTACGGCAAAAACAGGGGCCTCAAAGGCAGGCAGACATGCCATAAGCCTA
This sequence comes from uncultured Collinsella sp., assembly GCA_958424475.1. Classification (GTDB taxonomy): domain Bacteria; phylum Actinomycetota; class Coriobacteriia; order Coriobacteriales; family Coriobacteriaceae; genus Collinsella. Next base: position 2,209 of record CATZTY010000199.1, on the reverse strand, counting down.
GACATTCATAAGTTGATGGCCGAGCTTGAGCGTCTTGAGACCGCTCTCCCCCTCCACGCCATCGAGCGTGTTGAGCAACATATTGGTCGCCTCGACGCCACTGGTCAGGTAGCCATAATGCACGGTGGGAATGCCGCCCGTCAGCGCGCGCAAAAACGCGTTGTCGCCAAAACCGCTCACGCGGTGTATACCCTCGCCCATGCCGCGAACCTCATCGATGGCACGCAGCGCGCCCGCCGCCATGGTATCGGTCGCGCAGGCGATAAACGAAACATCGGGAGCGACGGAAAGCAGCTCACGCGCCGCGCTATAGCCCGAGTCGAGCGTAAACGAGCCCAGGCGAATCAAGGCGGCATCGAGCGGGTTGCCCGCGGCGCGCAATCCGGCCTCAAGACCGCGACGGCGGTCATAACCAGCCGCGCGGTCTTCTTCGGTAACTCCAATGTAGGCGATCTTGCCATCTACCCGACCAGCGAGCGCCTGGCCCAGCTCAAAGGCAGCCTCGTAATCGTCGTGATAGACGCACGCCGCGCCCTCGACGTTTTGGCCGATCAGCACAATGGGCACACGGCAAGACGCAATGGCCGCGCGATGTTCGTCGGTGATCATGGTCGCCACGAGCACGATGCCATCGACCGGGTGGTTCTGGAACAGGTCGAGATACTCGAGCTCACGCTTGGCCACGTTGTCAGTATTCGCGAGCAGCATCTGGTAGCCTCGGCGACCGAGCACCTGGCCAATGCCGGCGGTAATGCGGCTTACGGATTCCGAGTTGATTTTAGGCACGATGACGCCGATGAGCTTAGTGGAGCCGGTACGCAGCGCGCGAGCCTGGCTGGGCCGCACGTATCCGGTCAGCTCAATCGCTTGCTTAATGCGCTCGGCCTTGTCCGTCGATATGTAGCCACCGTTGAGGTAGCGCGAGACGGCGGCGCTCGAAACGCCGGCCAGCTCGGCCACATCCTTCATCTTTACCACGAGCACCCCTGTCATTAAAATCGCTTTCACCATGATACCTGTGAAGACGGCCTGCGAACCAAATCGGCCCACCCAGGTCGAGCAAACGTCAGCGAGCGAGCAGCTGCCGTGGCGAGGTGCCGCGAAAGAGGAGCGAAGCGTACTTTATGTACGCGAGCGACGGTTTGAGCGGCAGATCGCCCGGCAGATGCCCGCGCAGCGTCGACCGGTCCGGCGTTTGTTAAAACGCCGGAACCAAGTTATCCATGATACTCGCCGTTGTACTGGATGAGCGTGAGGTCTTCAACGCCGTCGAGCGCGCGAATGGCGTCCGCATAGGGCATGTCAACGCCGTCCGAGAACACCTCGACGGCCATCTCGACCTTGTCGCCGCGCATGGTCTTGGACTTGACGGTAAACTTGGTGCGCCCAAACGCGCGCACGATATCGTCGCCGGTGGTCTGACCCGTGTAGTGGATGACCATCATGTACACGCGCGCCTTGTCCTGGTGGCTCGCAAAGCCGGCGATCATCACCACGATCACCACCGCCGTGAGCGCCACAAGCGCATACATGCCGGCGCCGGCCGTAATGCCCGTGGTAATGGCCCAAAAAAGATACAGCAGGTCGAGCGGGTCCTTAACCGCCGTACGATAGCGGACGATTGACAGAGCACCGACCATACCGAGCGAGATGACCACGTTGGTCGAAATCGCGAGCGTGACCATACAGGTAAGCACGCACATGCCTACGAGCGTAACGGCAAAGCTGCGCGAATACACCACGCCGGTAAAAAAGCGCTTGTACACGTAATAGATCAGGATGCCCATGGCAAGCGCCACGAGCAGCGAAAGACCGATCTTGGCAGGGTCGACCTGGCCAAACGTCTCCAAGACGGAGTTCTTAAAAAAGTCCCTGGTGCTCATGGTCTAAATATCCCCTCGGTTCTCAAAATCCGATTCCCAGTAGTTAAAACCGCGCAGGTAGGCGGTCTTGTCATAGCACAGGCAGTACTTGGAGACCGCCGTAAGCTCGGCCGCGCCCGGCGGCACCATATCGCGCACCAGCTGCGGACAAAACTCGGTAAACTTGACCTCCATCACTAGCTTGCCGGGCTCCAGGACCGGCAGCGCGGGCAGCGTCGCGTCAAAGATATCAAAGCTTCCCACCGCGGCACGCACGTTCATGTCAAACGTGATGCGCACGGTGCCCCCGTCCATCACCCACGGCTCGCGCTCGTAATCCACGATGG
>CATZTY010000198.1 GCA_958424475.1 uncultured Collinsella sp. | reverse complement strand
CCATAAGCGAATTGCCGGTAAACAGCTCGGCGCCACACACCAGCACCAGCACCAGGCCCAGGCAAAAGCACAGGCCGCCCACGACACGCTGGGCACCCCAGCCCAGCGTGCTGTCGCTCAAGAACACCGTAAAGAACAGGCCGCCGAAGGCGATAAACGCGCCGGCGAACATTGCCAACAGAAAGGCCTTAGCGACCGGCAGGTTAGCCTTGGTCACGCCGGCGGTCTCGGTCTTGGCCTCGATCGCGGCGGGCGCCAGGCAATCGGGAGCGGGGTACTCCACCTTGGAATCTGCCATGTCAATCACTTCTTTCCTAATCAGCAGAGGCAAGCGCTCCTATAGCTCCTGCCCCAAGCGGACAAAGTGGGAAAAGTCGTTAGCGGCCACGGCGTCGTACACGGCGTCGACGGCCTCAAAGACCTCCGGGGACATGGGGTTATAGAACTCCGTATCGCCCGGCTGAATCCCTATGAAGACGATATCTTCACACGATTGCTCAATCTCTTCGATCAGAATCGACAAAGGAAGCGAATGCGTGGTGAACATCGACTTGCGGGCCACATCACGTTTGTCGAGCAAGCGGATAGCGCCGACGGGCAGCGCCATGTCGGCAGCATCGACCAAGACCAGACGCGGCGGACGCTCGCGCTTGACCTCAATGATGTCATCCTCGGGCGTCTGACCACCGTCGATGGTGTACCAACCGGCGATGGGCGTGTCCTCCATCTTTTTGGAGAGCACGGGGCCGGCGGCATCGTCGGCACGCAGCACGCTTCCCGCCGTGAGCACGATACCCGCAAACGGGGCGCCGTTCACACGACCATCCACAACGCGACCCATTACTGCAACCTTCCCGTCAGATACACGCCCGACACATCGCGCACGCGCTCAACCAGATCGCGAAACTTCATTAAGAACGCGACCTGCTGGGCATGCAGGCCAAAGTCGTCATCGAACACCGAGATGCCGGCCTTGGCAGAACCGCGAAAACCGCGCTCGTCGAGCAGTGCATCGCAGGCCTCAAGCAGCGACGGCACCGCCGCCTTGTCGAGCTGGCACTCGCCAAAGGAGCGGATGGCCTCAAACTTGGTCTTGGCCTCCCCCTCCGGCAGCGCGTCGACGAGCGAATAGAACACATCCACCGGCACCGACAGGCGCGGCTCAAAGCAGTCGAGCACGCCGGTGTGGTGGCCCACGGCGAGCGTGTAGTACAGCACGTCGCAGGCCTCCTGGGGAACGTCTTCCTCGGTCTCCACAAACTTACGCGTAAGCTCGTAGAAGACCACCTGGTCGGGCGCATGGCCCAGGCAGGGGTCGGCAACGCCCTCGGCGGCCTCGTCGCTTGCGCGCGAGGCATCGCCAAAGGAGCCGCCGAGCATACCAGGGCCCGCAAAGTAACCAGAGCGGTCCGTGAGCTCCATCTAGCGACCTCCAGCCAGCACCAGATCCTGCAGCGTCGAGTAGACCTCAACGCGGCGCGGATCGTCCTGCTTGTCGATGAGCAGCGCCATGGCACCGCGGATATCACCCTTGGGCGCGCCCTCGAGCGTATCCATAAACTCGTTGGCCAGGTCGCGGCCGTAACGGTAGCCGCTCATGGCGCGAGCCTCGCGCTCGATGGCAACGCGCAGCTTGTACGGCACGCCGGGATGCAGGATATCGGCCTGCTCGCCGGCGGCCTCCACCGTGGTCTCGGCATGGAGCTTTTGGTCCAGCAGACCAAGTGCCATGGCAAAGCCGTAGACGGTCTGCGCGGGGCTGGGCGGGCAGCCGGGGATGTAGACATCGACCGGCAGAATCTTATCCGTGCCGCCCCAGACGCAGTAGTTGTCGTAGAAGATGCCGCCGGTGCAGCCGCACGCGCCATAGGACACCACGATCTTGGGATCGGGTGCGGCCTCAAAGGCGCGCAGGGCCGGCATGCGCATGGCACGCGTCACGGCGCCGGTGTACAGCAGCACATCGGCGTGACGGGGCGAGGGCACGACCTTAATGCCAAAGCGCTCGACGTCAAAGACGGGCGTGATGGAACCGAAGATCTCGATCTCGCAGCCGTTGCAGCCGCCGCAGTCGACACGGTAGACGTACACCGAGCGCTTGATCTTCTTAAGAAGGGTCGCCTTGGCCTTCTCGATGCTCTCGTCGAGCTCGATCTTGGTCGGGCGGTACTGAAGCCGCTCGGGCAAAAGCGTGGGTTCGGCCATGGTTACTCCTCCTTCGTTTCAAAATCCATGATGATGCCCTCGACCGGCGCCGGACCGGCGGGAATCTCGGGCGCATCGGGGTTGAGCTCGCGGTCGATATACTCCGGGTTCACGCCGTGGCCGCCCAGATACTCCATGCCGGGGCCCTGGGGCTCACCGGACGCAAGCGTCTCGTTGGCAGCCATGCCGCGCGCGTTGCCGGTCTTTACGGCCGAGGCGGCGCGCAGGGCGTCGAGCTCGCGCTTGCACTCCTGGCACATACCGACGGTACGGGCGGCCTGAATGGCCTCCATGCCGCCGGTCTTTTGCAGCAGGCGCTTGGCGTAGTCGATCTCCTTGTGCGGGGCAAACGGCTTGCCGCAGCGCGAGCAGTGCTCGAGCGTGTAGACGCTCTTGCTGGTGAGGTCGTCCTTGCTCATGACGGCCAGCTCAAACTCCTCGGTGAGCTTGATGGCCTCCATGGGGCAGGCTTCCTCACAGCGGCCGCAAAAGATGCAACGGCCGTAGTCGATCGACCAGGTAATGGTATCGGCCGCAAGGTCGGTGTCCATGCGAATGGCATCGGCCGGGCACGCCACGCCGCAGGCACCGCAGGCGATGCAGAGCTCGGCATTGTGCTCAGGCTTACCGCGCATGTCCTTGTTGGTGGGGAACGGCGCAAACGGGTACTTGACCGTCGCGTCGCCGGCCTTGGCGTTAACCTTCCAAAGCTTCAGCATATTAGAGCGCCTCCTCATCGAGCGGAGCGGCCATGGTGCCCTCGCCCGCGAGCGGCGACTTGTCGCGCCAGACGTTCTCGAACTGCTCCTTGTCGAGCACGTGGTCGCGCTTGGCGGCGACATCGGTCACCGTCACGCGGTCGGTGCAGGAGTAGCACGGGTCGAGCGAGCCGACGATCAGCGCCGCGTCGCCCACGGTGTTGCCGCGGAACATGTAGCGCAGGACCGGCCAGTTGCTGTACGTGGCGGCCTTGGCGCGCCAGCGGTAGCACTTCTGGTTGTTGCCGAGCATGGCCC
>CATZTY010000197.1 GCA_958424475.1 uncultured Collinsella sp. | reverse complement strand
GAACTCGTCGATAGAGTGCTTGCGGATGAACTTCCCGATCTTGGTAACGCGCGGATCGTTCTTCATCTTGAACATGGCGCCTGCGATCTCGTTCTGCTCCTTGAGCTCGGCGAGGCGCTCGTCGGCGTCCTTGTACATGGAGCGGAACTTCCACATGCGGAAGGTTGACAGGCTGCCATCGCGGTGGGTCTGGCCCACGCGGATCTGGCTGTAGAAGGGGTTGCCCTCGCTCTCAAGGCGGATGGCCGCGGCAAGCACAAGGCTGGGAACGGAAATGACGGCCAGCACGCAGCCGCTGAACACGACGTCAAAGGCGCGCTTAACGGCGCGGTAGACCAGGCGCGAACGATCCCAGTCCATGATGGATTGCATGGCCTTGTAACGGCCGACGCCCTCACGCCGGTCCATGGCCTGAGCAATCAGTGCCGCCCCCACGGGCGCATCAGTTGCATATTGATTTTTATCCGGCACGTTCTCTTCCAACACTTCGTCCCCGCGTCGGGGATCCTCCCTGTTCTGTGTGGCGACCGCCAGCAGCTAGGCGATTGCCTTTTTGATGTTGCGCATGGCGCGCTGCTCGTTTGAAAGCACCGCGAGGCCGACGCGAGTGGTTACGCGTCGGCCGCACAGATCGAGCTCCAAATAAGCGGTGCTCTTGCGCCTGTTAATGGTTTTGATAAGGCCTTCGTGGCCCAGCAGTGGACCTGCCGTCACTACGACCTGATCGCCGTCTTTTAGGGCCTCACTCATGGGCACCACGCGGTCTCCCCTATGCGTAAATCCGCCAATAAGCTGGACCTCTTCTTTTGCCGGCGGCACAAACTGACCGTCCTGGGATAGCACTCGGGCAAAGTCGTCCATGCGTAGCAGAAACTGTTGCACGGTTCGGGGATCTGCCGTATCGCAGATAAGATAACCGGGAAAGAGCGGCTTGGTCGTATCGACCCATTCGCCGTGTACCTTGATTTCTGTTTGAAATTGGGGATAAAAGAGCTCCTGCATGGTGCTCGTCGGCACCATGCGCTCGATGCGCTCGCGCATTACGTCTTCGCGACCGTTAATGACCTGGATCACATACCACACGAGCACCACCCCCTTGCTGTCTTACGTGTGGCTCACGGGGTTTGGGTATGGCTTCGCCAGGGCGCTTGTGCGCGAAGGCGCTCCATATTCAAACCCTGAGCCCAGTTAGACAAGCACGTGGCTCTGCCCCACCGTGAACGGTATGTATAAGTGCAGTTACTAGAGACGCGGACGTGTATCGCAAAAAGACCGCATCCCCAGCTGGCTGCGTGCGAGCCAGTCAAGCGGGTACAAAACTGGACCGCACGCAAACAGCTGCAGAACTGCTGTAGGTTGCCGTGGCAATTCATTGCACCATCTAATGCAAACTTAAAAGTAGCCATAAAAGCAAGTGCAAAATCGCGCATGACAATCGATATTGGAGCTCGTGGTTTTTCTAACACCGCCGTTACGACCGGATGCTGATCAACCCCGTGCTGTGTGGCCTATTAGAGCCGTGAGCACAGTTGAACTCATGTAACGTTACGTATCCTAGCACAAGCTGTTAGCGAAACTGATTTGGGCTGCGTTGGACAACATATCGTTCATTTGACGTGCTAAAGGGGGTTGTTTTGGGAACTTGTTCACGTTGGCGCAGGTTATTGGGACGCTAACGGTGATTAGAGGCGTTCCTGAAGCCCAAATGGAACGGCGATCTACACTGATAATCGCGTTTGGCTAACAAACTATGTACAGAAATGGGAAAAAATTTGTGCAACTTTTTGTTGCGTAGGTGGGGTTTGTAGCGCATGGTGTTTTGACATGAAAAAAGGCCTTCAGAATTCCGAAGGCCTTTGCATTCACGATGGTGGAGACGAGGGGAATCGAACCCCTGACCTCTTGACTGCCAGTCAAGCGCTCTCCCAGCTGAGCTACGCCCCCGTGACGAGGAGATACTATAGGGGAAGACTTTCTTTGATGCAAGGACTTTTTTGGGTTGAATCTCTTACTTACGGGTTTTCCTGGGACGGGGCTGAATTGACTGATTTTGACTTCGGCAAAATCAGTCAATTAACCCACCGTCCCGATAAAACCCTGATGCGATAGACCTTACTTGTAGAGGTAAGCGATAGCGGTGCCGGTGTGGACTTGGATCGTGGCTGTTGACCTGACGACGTTGCTGATGCCTGTATCCGCCAAGAGTCCTAGCGGGGAATGGTTTAGTTCCCATTCTAGGCCGTGTTCGCTTACCACGGTGTTGGGGGCAATGGCGATGATGGAGAACGTCTTGCCTTCGGCGCCCACAATGGTCCAGGATTCGCCTCCGTGTAGGATGCGGGCCGTGGTCTCGTCTTCGGCAATCCAGACTGGGGCGCCCTTGTAGCCCGCGAGCAGCCCCAGAACGGATATGGCCATATCCGGACGGCCGCCGGTGGCGCAGGTCGCAACCACTTCGGCACCCGGCCAGCGACGACGGACGGAATCGAGCGCCAGCGCCAGATCGGTATAGTCCTTGTACGGGTCGTGGCGCTCAACTTCAAAGTCGGTGGCGGCATCGACCAACGCGCGACCTGCGTCGCTTACCGTGTCGGCATCTCCTACATATACGTCGCAGCCCAGGCCGGCGCCCAGCAGCGCGTCGAGCCCGCGGTCCACGGCGACAACGTGGTCGCACTCCCCTGCTAGCCTACGCAACAGATCTGTGCTCGCCACCACGGGCGAGCCGCAGACAACTAATACCTTGCAAGCCACAGCCCTCGCCTATCCCTCAAACGAAAGCACGCGGGCCAGGTCAAGCTCCTCGTAGCTGTCGATAAAGATATCGCAGTTGGCGCGCACATCGTCGCGCTTCATGCGGCCATGCGGGTCATAAATACCTACACGCTTAAAGCCGGCGGAGCCAGAGCTCTTTAAGCCAAAGACCGCATCCTCAAACACCCAAGCGCGCTCAAACTTACACCCGTGGCGCTCTTCCAGGCGACGCAACGCCAGCTCGTACACATCGGGGAATTGCTTGGAGCGCCCCGCCTCGCCCGTCGTGGTAACAAACTCCATATAAGCGTCGAGCCCGGCGCCCGCAAGCGCAGACTTAACCAGCTCGGCCGGCGTGGACGTGGCAACGCACATGGCAATGCCCGCCGCCTGCGCCTGCTTCAAAAATGCAAGCAGACCCTCGCGCGGGGGCACCTTGGAGTAGCCATCGATCAGGATGTCGCTCAGCTCTC
>CATZTY010000196.1 GCA_958424475.1 uncultured Collinsella sp. | reverse complement strand
AGCGGCTGTGCAGCTGCCATATTTGTCCTCCGTTACGTAAATAGTTCAATCAACGACAAAGGCTACCACGCCCGCCGAATGCGAGGCTTTGCTTCAGCGAAATCCCACCAGACAAAAGCACGGCCGCGGCAGAGCGAGCCGCCGGAACAGAAGAAACCCCCGCGCGACCTTTGCGAAGCAAGGGGGAGCGCGGGGGTTTCTTCTGTTCCGGCGGCGATGCGCCGGGTTGCAAGGACGATGCGACTACAGCGCGAAGTCGCCGCCGACGAGCGTGGAGACGGGCTCCTCGTGGTAAACGGCGGAGATGGCCTGAGCGAACTCCTCGGCGACCGAGATGGTCTTAATCTTGCCGCCGACCTCGACAGGGATGGCGTCGGTGACGACGCACTCGACGATCGGGGCGTCGTTCAGGCGCTCGATGGCCGGACCGGAGAAGATGCCGTGGGTGGCGCAGACGTAGATGTCGCCAGCGCCCATAGCCTTGAGCTCCTTGACGTTGGCGCACAGGGTGCCAGCGGTGTCGATCATGTCGTCGTTGATGACGCAGGTTTTACCCTTGATGTCACCGATGATGCCCATGACCTCGGCGGCGTTGTGGCGCGGACGGCCCTTGTGGGCGATGGCCAGGTCGCAGCCGAGCATGTCGGACAGCTTCTTGGCGGCCTTGGCGCGACCCACGTCGGGGGAGACGACAACCAGGTTGTCGGTGTCGAAGTGCATGTCGTTGTAGTACTGGCCAAACAGCGGCAGTGCGGACAGGTGGTTAACCGGGATATCAAAGAAGCCCTGGATCTGACCCTGGTGCAGGTCGAGGGTGATGATGCGGTCGACACCGGCGCGCTCGAGCAGGTTGGCGACGAGGCGGGCGGTGATGGGCTCGCGCGGGCCGGCCTTGCGGTCCTGGCGGGCATAGCCGTAGTGGGTGATAACGGCGGTGATGGAGCGGGCGGATGCGCGCTTGGCAGCGTCGGTGGCGATGAGCAGCTCCATGAGCATGTCGTTGACGTTGCCGCCAGCCACGGACTGAATCAGGAAGACGTCGGCGCCGCGGACGGTCTCGTCGTAGCGGGCGTAAATCTCACCGTTGGCGAACTGCTTTAGCGTAAGGCCCGAAAGCTCGACCCCAAGGTACTCAGCAATCTTCTGAGCGAGGGGACGGTTGGAGGAACCGGAATACACGCGGATGGACTTGCGCATATTCTCCGACTTCTCGGGATCATTAATCGGCATTACCCTTCTCCTTTATACATCGAATGCCATATAGATGCCTTTTTGCATTGTAACCGCGCGACGGGGTTAATCGGGTCTTGATAACGTCTTTACCGTCAACGGACACGAACCGACCACTCATCCGGTCGCGCAGGTCACGATAGAAAAAGGAGCCGTCCCCATGGAACAGCTCCTTTTGTGCTTGGTAAAGCGTTATGCCTCGTCGTCCTCGTGCAGACGGCGGCGATAATCGGCGGCCCAGCCCTCAATATTTACCTGACGGGCGCGGCCCAGACCGAGTGCGTCGGCCGGAACCGGCTCGGTGATGACGGAGCCGGCGGCCACGAGTGCGCCGTCGCCAATCTGGGCGGGCGCGACCATCATGGTGTCGGAACCGATGAAGGCATCTTTGCCGATGACGGTCTTGTGCTTGTGGACGCCGTCGTAGTTGCAGGTGATAGAGCCCGCGCCCACGTTGACGCCGGAGCCCATGGTGGTGTCGCCGATGTAGGACAGATGGGGCACCTTGGAACCCTCACCGATTGTGGACTTCTTGATCTCCACGTGCGTGCCGGCCTTGGAGCCGTCGAGCATGTGGGTGCCCGGGCGCAGGTAGGCGCGCGGGCCGCAGTCGACGCCGTTCTCGATGACGGCCTCGATGGCGATGGTCTCATCGATGATGCAGCCGCTGCCGACGGTGGTGTCGGTGAGGCGGCTGTTGGGGCCGAGCTGGCACTCCTCGCCCACGGTGACGTGACCGATCAGATGCGTCTGCGGCCACACGACGGTGTCGCGGCCGATGGTGGCATCGGGGCCGATCCAGGCCTGCGTGGGGTCGATGAAGGTAACGCCCTCGGCCATCCAGTGCTCGTTGATGCGGTCGCGCGCGATGGCGGTGAGCTGCGCGAGCTGGATGCGGCTGTTGACGCCCAGGCCGTCGCGGTAGTCGTCACAGTGGAAGATGGAGACCGCCTGGCCGTGACCCTTGAGGATCTCGAGCATGTCGGGCAGATAGTACTCGGACTGCGCGTTGTCGTTGCCGATCTCGTTAATGTGGGCGGCGAGCTGCGCGCCGTCAAAGGCGTAGCAGCCGGCGTTGCACTCCAGCAGCGTGGCGGCCTGCTCGGGCGTGCAGTCCTTCTGCTCGATGATGCGCTCGATCTGACCATCGGCACCCAGCTTGATGCGGCCGTAGCCAAAAGGATTGGGCGGGGTCATGGTCATGACGGTGCAGGCGAGCTCGCCGGTAGCGACGGTCTGCGCGAATTTGGCGACGGTGTCGGCGGTGATGAGCGGCAGGTCACCGTTGAGCACGACGACGGGGCCTTGCGTGATGCCACAGGCCTCGAGCGCGACCTTGACGGCATGGCCGGTGCCCAGGCGCTCGGTCTGCTCGACGCACTCGACCTTGGTGGCGCTGTTGGCGTAGGCGCCATCGATGAGGGCGCGCATCTCGTCGGCGTGGCTGCCGATGACGACCACGACGCGGCTGCAGCCGGCCTTGATGGTGGCGTCGACGATCCACTGGACCATGGGCTTACCCAGGATCTTGTGCGAAACCTTGCAGTGGTTCGACTTCATGCGGGTGCCCTCGCCGGCGGCGAGGATAATTGCGGTTGCGTCCATGTGATCTCCTGTTACGTTATAGAGACGTGTGTTTGGAAACGATACACGGCGCAATATGATACCGCAGGCATATGATGAGCGCGTAACGATTGATGCGCGGCAGCTGAGGCTTGGGCCGGCGGTACGGCGTTTGCGCTGGTTGTGTATGGTGGCGGCGCTGCGGCGTTGACGTTTGAGCGAGGGGATGGGGATGCCCGTGGACACCATGCGAGAGGAATCGGGCAACGAACCCGTCGCGGCATTTTCGATGTCGCATCCGGCGGTGCCGGCGCTCTACATGGTGCTGACGTTGGGGCTCACCATGTTCTCGATGCAACCGGTGCTGATTGCGCTATCGCTTGCGGGCGGGTTGGCGTACGGGCTTGCGACGCGCGGTGTTGCGCGCACGTTGGG
>CATZTY010000195.1 GCA_958424475.1 uncultured Collinsella sp. | reverse complement strand
GCGAAGAGCGTTGCTGCCTAGGCTAGCCCCTTGTCACACAAACTACCGAAGCCTCTTGTTTTTTCCGATATGGATGGAACACTGTTGACGAGTGACAAGCAGATGAGCGACGCCACCTGGACGATGCTCGACGAGCTCGCACGTCGCGGCATTGAGTTTGTACCGTGCACGGGGCGTCCGCTGTCGGGCGTCTTTGAGGCCATCCTCGCCCATCCTGCCGTGCACTACGCAGTCTGCGCCAATGGCGCTAGCGTCTGGCAGCTCGACGAGGATGTGCCCACCGATGCCTCACGCGCCACGCGCATATTGAGCCGACCGCTCGACCGCGCCATCGCCCACCGCGTCCATAGCATTGCCGCCGGCCACGATGTGACCTTCGATATCTTCGCGGACGGGCGGTGCTTCCTCCCCCGCTCGCTCTACACGCGCCTGGACGAATTCTGCGGCGGAGATCCTCACATCGCGGCTTCGCTCAAGCGCACGCGAACGCCGATCGACATGGATATCGACAGCAAAATCGACGAGGTCGAGGTGCTCGAACGCATCGCCATGTACTGGCACGACTCAGCCGACCGCGATGCTATCGTGGCGGCGCTCGACACACTCGAAGGCATTGAGGTCACGCGTTCGTACGCCATGAATATCGAGGTCATGGGCGGGGGCGCCACCAAGGGAACGGCATTGGCTTGGCTATGTGGACATCTGGGCGAGCCTCTCGCCGACGCCTGGGCGTTCGGCGACAACATCAACGACATCCCCATGCTGCAGGCAGCGGGCCACGGTACGGCGATGATCAATGCCGAGCCCGAGGACCGCGAAGCCGCCGGCGCCATCACCGAATACGACAACGACCACGACGGCGTCGCCCGCGCCGTCATGGCCGCCCTCGCCTAGCAGCAGCAACCCGGCAGGGTAGCTAATTTGGGACGGGGCTTTTTTAGCTACCCTGGTCACAGTAGTCGTTGGGGGCACTCTTCGCGGGGCGCTGCAAGGACTGTCCCCATCTGCCGAATTAGGCGAGACTCTCCAGCACGCGACGGAGCTCCTGCTGAACGGCGTGGTCGCTGTTGCAGCCTACGACGCGATCAGCAACCGCCTTGAGCGCGGGGCGCGCGTTTTCCATCGCGCAGCCCGTGCCGACAAAGCGAATGATCTCGTAGTCGTTCATCGAGTCGCCAAATGCCATGATCTCATCGCGCCCAATGCCGTAATGCTCCGCGAGCTGCGCGATGCCAGAGGCCTTCGACACGCCGGGCTGCATGGCATCGATCCACGCGTTGCCCGAAGGCGCAAAGGTAAAGAACTGGCCGAGCTCGCGCTGCAGTACGTAAGCGCTGTCCATAACGGCACCATCATCGCAAAAGATACTCGCCTTGATGATATTTACGCTGGGATCGGGCAGCTCCCAAATGCGCTCGGCATTGGGAAGGTCCTTATCCACCTCGCGCACGAACTTACTCTCGTCATCGAGCAAGAAGGACTTGGTTCGGTCAAAGAGTGCAAGATGCAGATTGGGAAACGTCGCGACGGCCTGGGCTAGCTTTCGAATCGCCAGGTGCGAATACACCTCACGGCCTACCATTTTGCCGTCGGCGTAGACCTGGGCACCGTTAGCTGCGACAAAGTCCATTTTGTCGCGAACGGGCGCAAAGAACTCGCACAGGCGATCGTAGCGGCGGCCTGACGACGCGGCAAAATGCACGCCATGCTCGCGCAGGGCCTCAATCAGCTCATATGTCTCGGGCGGTACCTGGCTATTCTCATCAAGCAACGTGCCGTCCATATCGGATGCAATCAGCTTAAACATAGAAAAGCTCCCTTCGGGCTTGCTGGAATCGAACGTGTATCCGATTCCAACGTACCCAAAGGGAGCTCAAATAAGACCCCGCAGTCATAAACGTTACATAGACCTGGCAAATAGCTCACGCGCGCCAGAGAGCCCACGGTCGCGGCGTCAGGCGACACGCCAAAGAGTGTCCCCAGCGACTAGTCGTTTAAGAACGTCCCCGATGACTAGTCGGCGTAGGTGAAGGTCGTGACGTCGAACATGCCCTCGGGGCGGATGCGGAGCGTCGGGATGACCGGCAGGGGCAGGAAGATGATGCCCATGATGGGGTCGAGCGGCGGCTCAATACCCATGGCGCGCGCCTTGACCATAAAGTCATCGTGCTGCGCGGCAACGTCTTCGGCAGTGCCTTCGCTCATCAGGCCGCCGAGCGCCAGAGGAATACGAGCCACGACCTCGCCGTTGCGCACCAGCACGTGACCACCTTGGCCCACGGCCTCAACGGCAGCCATCATATCGGCGGCGTTGTCGCCCACCACGCACACGTTGTGCGAGTCGTGGCCGATCGTGGAGGCAATGGCACCACCGGTGATGGTGAAACCGCGCACCCAGCCGCGACCGATATGCTTGCCGACCAGGCCCAGGCCAGCGGGGCCGTCGCCGTCGACGCCCTCGGCCTGCAGCGACACGCCGCGGCCATGGCGCTCAATCAGCATAATGCGGCGCAGGCCCTCGGCGCTCTCGGGGCGAGCCATACCCGTGATGGCCTTACCCGGCACCACGTCAATCACGGCCTCGCCCGGCTTAAAGGCATAGTCGAAAACGTCGAGCGAAAGCTTCGGCAGCTTAACAGAGGCGCGCAGCTCGTCGGCAAGGGCTGCAACCTCAGCCATCTCGGGTGCGATCTCGCCCACAAAGATGCCATCCTGCGCCACCAGAGCACCGGCGGCATATACGCGATGCGGGGCCGTGGCAAACGTCAGATCGTTGAGCACCAGCAGGTCGGCACGCTTGCCCGGAGCGATGGCGCCGCGGAGCTCATGCGGGTCGCGGCAACCGTGGTCCAGGCCAAAGGCCTCGGCCGTGGAAAGGGACGCCATGGAGATGGCGACCACCGGGTCGATGCCGGCCTCGATGGCCACGCGGCAGGCGTTGTCGATCATGCCGGTCGAAAGCGCGTCGGAGGGAGCGCAGTCGTCGGTCGCAAAGCAGCAGCGGCGAGCACGGGCGGGGTTTTCCAGCAGCATCGGCGACAGGTTGGCAAGATCATGGCTGCAGGTGCCCTCGCGCAGCATGACATACATGCCGCGGGATAGCTTGTCGAGCGCTTCCTCGGGAATCGTCGACTCGTGGTCGGCGATAATACCCGCCGCGGCATAGGCGTTGAGATCCTTGCCGGCAACAAGCGGAGCATGACCGTCAACCTGCTTGGACGGTGTCTGGTTGGCAGCAT
>CATZTY010000194.1 GCA_958424475.1 uncultured Collinsella sp. | reverse complement strand
ATCTACGAGGCGGCGCTCGGCTGTACGGTAGATGTGCCCACGCCCGGCGGCGCGACGGTTCGTCTGAAGGTGCCCGCTGGCACCCAGACGGGCAAGAAGTTCCGCTTTAAGGAGATGGGTGCGCCCGACGTTAAGCATCGCGGCCGCACGGGCGCGCTGCTCGTCGAGATCAAGGTGCAGGTTCCCGCGAACCTGTCCGACGATGAGCGCGATGCCATGACCAAGCTGCGCGAGGCCGACACGCGCGACTATCGCGAGAAGGTCAACCGTTACAAGGCGACGTACTAGGGCGGTCGTGGCGCACACCCGCGCCCGCGGGCTTATGATGGACGATAACGAGACGGAAAGGGGTCAGGTAGCATGGCCGAGGACAATAGGAACAAACCGCTGTACATGATCAGCGTGGCGGCCGAGCTGACTGGCATGCACCCGCAGACTCTGCGCGTCTACGAGTCCAAAGGCCTGGTGAATCCTCAGCGCTCGGGTGGTAACACGCGCCTGTATTCGCGTGCCGATATCGAGCGTCTGGAACTCATCAACCAGTTGACCGACGAGGGCATCAACCTCGCCGGCGTGGTACGCATCCTCGATATGAAGGAGCGTGCCGAGGAGCGCGACCGCGAGAACGAGAAGCTCCGCGCCCGCGTGCGCCAGCTCGAGGACGAGCTGCACGAGTACAAGATGCAGAAGAAGATCACCGCTCTGGCCCCGCGCGACGGCTCAGTCAACCCCGAACAGGTTATGCGCAAGCTTTTGGGCGCCGGCGGAGATCTGTAGTTACGCGGGTTTACCAACCCGCGTAACCAGTCGACGCTGCAAGCCCGCCAGAGCGGCAATCTGCCTTTCAACTTCGACGGCATGATCAAAAGATCAATGCCGCCTTGTTTCAAGGCACCTTGCTCGCTCTGACGGGCTTTCGCTCATATGACCCAATCCGCTGTCAAGAGCCACAATGGCCCCGCCGACCGCTTGCAATCGGTCGGCGGGGCCTGCCGTTAACCCGTCCCGGTCCGCCCCCGGCATGTCATCGACGCCTTCGGCTCAGTCTCATATCCGCGGATACCGTTCTGTCGGCCCGCACTCCATTCCTTCGGCGGGGTTCCCCAAGTCTGTCGAGGCGCATGCGGAGGGCTCCGCGCGCACAGCGAAATAGGGGGTGTCCCCGAAGGCCGCCCGGCTCGCCGGGACGGGGGCTATGTCTATTCCGCGCCCTCCCGGCACATCATGCCGAGGGCCCAGAGCCACCTCGCGAGCTCGGCCGCGGTGGCCGCGTTGGCCTTCGCCGCGGGCATGCCGCGGGCGAGCATCTCCTCGCGCCGCCGCAGGAGCCGCTCGGACCCCTTCCTCCCGTGCATCCTTATCTCGAGGGGCACGCCCGTGTCCCTCGGCATGAGCTTCGGCTGGTGCCGTGCCGCGGCGTAGCACCATGAGCCCTCAACGGCCAGCTTCCTCACGAGCGCGTTGCCCGCACCGCTGATGCCTCCGAGCCGCACGGAGTCGCCACTCGACCTCTGACTCGGCGCGAGGCCGAAATAGGCCGTGACCTGCCTTCCGGAACGGAACCTCGTGAAGTCGCCGACCTCGGCCGAGAAGGCTGCGGCCAGCGCGAAGGCGCAGCCCTTGATCGACTGGAGGGCGGCCACCTCCGCGGCGATCGGGCTGGCATCCACGGCTGCCCTGTACTCGGAGAGCAGGTCCGCCCGGGCCTCCGCCGCGGCCTCGACCTCGTTCCTCAGGGCGGCGAGCGTCCGAACCCCGCCATCGTCCTCCGGCCTGACCTTGTCGAGCCACCTCAGGAAGTCGTAGGTCCAGTACTTCCTCGGGTTGCCGGCGGGCGTGGTGCCGCCGTAGACGAACCCCCGCTTTGCGAGGAAGGCGAGCAGCCGCTGCTTGGCGGTCGCCAGGCGCGCGGTCGCCCCGTCGTAGGCGCCGGCGAGGTCCCTGATGCCTTCGACCTCGGGGGAGGGGACCCATGCGGGGGAGATGTCGTGGGCGAGTATCGCCTTGGCCATCCTGGCGGCGTCGTTCCTGTCGTTCTTGGAGGCCGAGTCGGCGGCCGACCTGGGGATCTTCGAGACCGCGGCGACGACGCACTCGACGCCGAGCCCGGCGAGCTCCCTTTGCGGGGCGAAGCCGAGGTAGCCGCTCTCGTAGGCCGCGAGCGACGGCCCGGGGAACCCATCCATCCACCCGGCGATCTCGCCCCAGGGGTTGCCGGGGAACCTCCTCGTCACGGCCTCGCCGGTGTCCGCGTCGAGGGCGCAGACGGTGGTCGACCTCAGGTGGACGTCCATCCCGAACGCGGTAGAATACTTTGGCATGGGAGCCTCCCAACCTCGTTGCGGCGCGGCTGCGCCTATGGCACTTCAACATCATTGTCGCAGCCCCGACCCGCGGTCACGAGCGGGGGCTCCTATCTTTTTAGTGCCCTCGGATTGGGTCATAGTGTCTGTCCGCGCCAAAATATCGGCGTTGCCATGGCCCGGATGCGGCACTTGGGAACGTTCCTCACTTTGGAAATACGGCCCGCTCGCTGTCCGTTCTCTGCCTGCGGCGTTGACTTGCTCCGGATGGGTAGTCATTGGGGACGTTCTTAAATGACTAGTCGAAAGGGACACTCTTGCACCAAATCTGCCGACCCACGCCGGGCTCGTCCTTTACTTTACTGAAATAAAGTGAACGTGTAGATTCGTAACCCACTCGCAACCGTTCTATGGCACGATATTGAACGAATGTATGCTATGCGCCCGAGCGAGCCTTTCGGGCAGAGTGGGAGACAGTATGGTTAAGCTGTACGAGGACGGCATCTACCTGCGCGGCGGCAGCGAGGTTGTGCCTGCGGCCGAGGCTGCCGAGCGCGGTATTACGCAGACGCCTGAGGACGCCAAGCGTGGCACCATCGCGTATTCGATCCTCCAAGCACACAATACGTCCGGCAACCCCGAGGCGCTCAAGATTCGCTTCGATGCCATGGCGAGCCACGACATCACCTTTGTCGGCATCATCCAGACGGCGCGCGCCTCGGGCATGGAACAGTTCCCGCTGCCCTACGTGCTCACCAACTGCCATAACTCGCTGTGCGCCGTGGGCGGCACCATCAACGAGGACGACCACGTCTTTGGCCTTTCAGCGGCCAAGAAGTACGGCGGCATCTTCGTCCCGCCGCACATCGCCGTCATCCATTCCTTTATGCGTGAGAACTTCGCCGGTTGCGGCAAGATGATCTTGGGCTCCGACTCGCACACCCGCTACGGCGCCTTG
>CATZTY010000193.1 GCA_958424475.1 uncultured Collinsella sp. | reverse complement strand
ACTGAGTTTTACGCGGCCGAGCCGCGTCGCATTATGGAGGTCACCATGGCTGACATTAATCAGATTACCCCCGAGAACTTCGATTCCATCGTTAACGACAGCCTGCCCGTGCTGGTCGATTTTTGGGCACCGTGGTGCGGGCCCTGTCGATCCCTCTCGCCCATCGTTGACGAGGTTGCCGATGAGCTGGCGGGCAAACTCGCCGTTGCCAAGTGCAACGTCGACGACAACCAGGACCTGGCCATGAAGTATGGCGTCATGAGCATCCCCACGCTGATTGTGTTTAAGAACGGCGAGGAGATTGACCGCTCGGTTGGCGCTCTGCCAAAGGCGAGGCTGCAGGCGCTGCTGGAGAAGCATCTGTAATACGCTTGTTACTTACCCGCCGTCCATGAGCGCTTTTGCACCGCTCGCCGGACTTCTGAATGCACCGAGTGCAACCACGGATAGTATGGTAGTCACAAACAGCCCCCAGTGAACGGGTGCGGGTCGCACAGACTCGTACCCGTTTTCTTATGCAGCTGCGCGCAGAGCGGGCGTAGTAAAATCTGAACCACTGAACTGCCCCATACAAAAGGAGATTTCCCATGCATGATGTTGGAATGAACATGAGCCAGCTTGCCATGAGCGTCAAGCAGGTCGACGACACCATCGAGCTCGCTCACGAATGGAGCCATCAGCTGCTGCATGCGACCGAGAATTTTGACATGGAGCGCATCGGCGCCAAGCTCGAGGCCGCCATGGCCGCGCTGCACGAGGCGCATGACGCGCTCGAGGGCTACGAGGAAGCCATCGAGGCCGACCACAACTCCGTCGGCTCCGTGAAGCTGGTGTAAGGTGGCCGAACACGAGCACAGCTGCGGGTACGAGCACGAGCATCCGCACGGGGCGGACGGTGACGCGGGCTGCCACTGTAGTGGTTCCGGCTCCGAGCTGGTCCGTTTTTCGGTTACCGCACCCGACGACCTGCTGCGCCGTTTTGACGAGCAGATCGCACGCCGCGGCGACGTGGCCAACCGATCCGAGGCCGTGCGCGACCTGATTCGCGCCTCAATCGCCAAGGAGCAGATGCGCACGCCCGATGAGCACGTTATCGGGTCGCTCACCATGATCTACGACCATCACACCGGCGATCTGACGCGCCGCCTGGACGAGGTGCAGCACGACTACACCGACGAGATCGTATCGACGATGCACGTGCATTTGGATCACCACAACTGCTTGGAAATCCTGGCACTCAAGGGTCGCGGCGAGCGCGTCTACGAACTAGCCGACCGCCTGCTGGGCCTGCGCGGCGTTAAGCACGGCGAGCTCACCTGCGCCGCCACCAAGCAGAGCCTGGGGCTGTAACAGCACACATTTCAACGAAGGAGGGTCGCATGCGGCATGCGCATATCCATGTAACGGGCATTGTGCAGGGCGTTGGCATGCGGCCGTTTGTGTATCGCGAGGCCATGGCGCATGGCATTTGCGGATGGGTGCTCAATGCGGGCGACGGCGTGCATATCGAGGCACACGCTTGTGCCGAGGCGGTTGACGGATTTGTCGCTGCGCTTTCTGAGCATGCACCTGCAGCAGCCCGCATAGAGTATGTCGAGGTTGTGGACCTGGCAGCCAACGGTTGGGATGCCGCCGATGAACAGGGCTTTCGCATCGTAGCATCGCAGGACCAGACCGCACACACGACGCTCGTCTCGCCCGACATCGCTACCTGTGACGATTGCCTGCGCGAGTTGTTCGATCCCGCCGACCGACGCTATCACTACCCCTTTATCAACTGCACTAACTGCGGCCCACGCTTTACCATCATCCGGTCGCTGCCTTATGACCGAGCGGCTACCTCGATGGACCGTTTCCCCATGTGCCCCGCCTGCGCCGCAGAGTATGCCGATCCACTCGACCGTCGCTTTCACGCACAGCCCGATGCCTGCTTTGATTGCGGGCCGCATATTACGTGGCGCGAGGCTGTGAACGGCGATGCGTACGGGAATTCGTCCGCGATACCGGCCGTCGGCACCACACGCGAGACCAGCGACGCCATTATCGAGCGCTGCGTTGAGCTACTGGCCAACGGCGGTATCGTCGCTATCAAGGGACTGGGCGGATTTCACTTGGCATGCGACGCCTCCAACGAGCAGGCGGTGGCCGAGCTGCGCCATCGCAAACGCCGCAGTAACAAACCACTTGCCGTCATGGTGCGCAGTCTTGCCGATGCCGGGCGCCTGTGTCATATCGACGATGCTGAACGCGATCTGCTCGCTGGCAGTATCCGCCCCATCGTGCTGCTGCGCCGGCGGGCTGTTTGCGGGAACGACGGCGATTCTCCCGACGCCCTCGTACTCGCACCGTCCGTCGCGCGCGACCTGCCCGAGCTTGGCGTTATGCTCCCCTACACCCCGCTTCAGCATCTTCTGCTTGCAGCTGCCGCGTCGCACGGTATGCACGCGCTCGTCATGACCAGCGGCAACCTGAGCGAAGAGCCCATCGAGACCGACGACGACCTTGCCTGGGAACACCTCGTTGCCGCCGGCATCGCCGACGCGTTGCTCGGTAACGACCGTGCGATCCTCTCGCGCTATGACGATTCCGTGGTGCGCGTGGTCGACGGCGCCATTATGCCCGTTCGCCGCGCTCGTGGATATGCACCCCAGCCACTGCCGTTGCCGGCGCTCGACGGCGCTCCGTCTTGTGTGCTCACCTGCGGGCCACAACAAAAGGCCACGATTGCGCTCACGCGTGAAGGGACGAACGGCGAGGCAACCTGTTTTGTGTCGCAGCATATCGGCGATGTTGAAAACGGCGGGACCTTCGATGCCTGGAACGCCGCGCGCACGCGCTTGGAAGATCTCTTTGACTTGGCGCCCGCCGCCTTGGCCTGCGATGTACACCCCAGCTATCTATCGGGCCAGTGGGCGCGCGAGCAGGCGCGAAAATGCAATCTGCCGCTCGTCGAGGTGCAGCACCATCATGCGCATATCGCGAGCGTAATGGCCGAGGCCATCGCCGCGGGCCGGCTTACAACCGACGCGCGCGTCCTTGGCATCGCCTTTGACGGCACCGGCGCCGGCACCGATGGGACCATTTGGGGCGGCGAGTTTCTTATCTCCCGTCTCGCCGATTTTGAGCGCGTCGCGCATCTGCGCACCTGGGCGCTTCCCGGTGGCGCCGCATCCGTACACGATGCCCGCCGCAACGCCTTTGCCCTGCTCAGCGAGCTCGGTCTGCTCGAGCACCCAGGTACCGCTCGGCTTTTGGACAGCCTC
>CATZTY010000192.1 GCA_958424475.1 uncultured Collinsella sp. | reverse complement strand
CCATAAACGGCCAAAACAGACCGTATTCCACCGCAACTTTTTTGGCAGAGGAGAGTCCATGCTGCAGGTCATCATTTCGCCCGCCAAGCAGATGCGCTCGGCCCAAGATGCTTTTGAAGTCCTGGGCATTCCGCCCTTTGCGCGCGAGACGGCTCGACTGCATCGCGCGTTGCTAGATATTGAGCGAAATGAAGGCAGCGGCGGCCTGCAGGCGCTATGGAACGTGAGTGACAAACTGCTGGGGCCTTGCCTCAACACCCTGCATGAGTTCGAGCCCATCTTGGAAAACGGCGACCTCGACAATCCCGATATCGCCCGCAATACCTCCCCCGCCGTCATGTCCTATCACGGCATTCAATACCAGAGCATGGCACCCGAGGTGATGGATGCCGCGCAGCTCGCATGGCTGCAAGACCATCTGTGGATCCTCTCGGGCCTTTACGGATGCGTACGCCCCTTTCATGCCGTCGAACCGTATCGGCTGGAGATGGGTGCGAAGCTCGCCGTTGACGATGCCCGAGACCTCTACGCGTTTTGGAGCGACAAGCTCGCGCGGGTTATCGCCCCGGCAGGTTCAAACACCACGATCGTCAACCTCGCCAGCGTAGAGTATGCCAAAGCCGTTCTGCCCCACCTCGCGGGCGACGCCACAGCCGTCACGTGCCTCTTTGGCGAGGGTATCCGCAACGGGAAGCCCATCCAACGGTCGACCGCCAGCAAAAAGGCGCGCGGCTCCATGGTGCGGTGGATGGCAGAAAACAAGCTCGAGGATGCAAGCGAACTTACCGCAT
The DNA here is from genome assembly GCA_958424475.1 of uncultured Collinsella sp. Taxonomy (GTDB): domain Bacteria; phylum Actinomycetota; class Coriobacteriia; order Coriobacteriales; family Coriobacteriaceae; genus Collinsella. The sequence continues at coordinate 2,475 of CATZTY010000192.1, read as the reverse complement.
TCAACATCGGCTATCGCCACGTCCCCGAGCTCTCATACCTAGGCACCCTCGTGTTCATCAACGAACAGATGCTCTAGAGCCGGCACCCAACACTGACCCGCTCAGCCTTCTCTATATAACTTGCGGTGGAATAATTCCTATTTGAGCCTTTTTCGCACAATCAGGAACTATTCCACCGCAACTTTTATGAATTGGCTGCTAGGCTCGACACCTATTCAGCTAGACCGTCGGCCTTTGCAATCCCGTTTGTCGAACCGTCCTGATAGACAATCTTGACGTGCTCGACCTCGGACACCGCAACACCCGACGGGGGCTCCAGGCGCCATTCCGTCAGCGCGATATCCATCGTCGTGGGCACATCCCCTTGATCTTTGAGCTTCACCGTCAACGTTTTGAACGTCGCATCATACGTCACGCGTTCGATTTCCTCACCAGGAATAGACCCACCACTCAGCTGCAACTGCACAAACTCATCGCACGGGTACCAATAATCGCCCGGAACGGCGAGCGTATTGGCATTACCGCCAGTACTCCTCACCGTCATAATCGGCAGGCCCTCGTCGGCCTCAAACTCCCAGGCGGCGCCGCCGCGACCGCCAAACGTCCAAATCCAAAAGGCAATCACCAGCACGGCAAGCACCGCAAAGCCAATCGCGACCAACCCATGGTGTGCACGGCCCTCCTCGGCCGATACGTCCCATTGTGTCTCTCGATATAGATGCTTGTCTTCCATGTACGCCTCCCCACGGGCACGCTTGTTAGGCCAATCGTACCCATTCAGGCTATACTTGAGCCCATGACATAACGGGGAGCTTGCAGGACAAGACGGCAGGCTGAGACTGGGCGCGCCCGCCCTGACCCGCAAACCTGATATGGGTAATGCCAACGAAGGGAGCCGTGCCAATGAGCACACAGACCGAGCCCAAGCTCGTCACGCAAATCGACTTCGCCCGCGCCGGGCAGATCACACCGCAGATGAAGGAAGTCGCCGAGCGCGAGCATCGCGACCCCGAGTACATTCGCGAACGCGTGGCCGACGGCCGCATCGCCATCCCCGCCAACATCGTGCATATCAAAAAGGGCATGCGTGCCTTTGGCGTCGGCGAGGGCCTGTCCACCAAGGTCAACGTGAACTTGGGCATCTCGGGCGACAAGGCCGACGCCGCTGAGGAATGGAAGAAGGTCAAGATCGCCGAGGACTTTGGCGCCGACGCCATCATGGACCTCTCCAACTCGGGCAAGACGCGCCAGTTCCGCCAGCAGCTCATCGACGAGACGCCGCTCATGGTAGGCACCGTCCCCATGTACGATGCCATCGGCTACATGGAAAAGCCGCTGGTCAAGCTGACCAAGGACGATCTGCTCGAGGTCGTGCGTGCACACGCCGAAGACGGCGTGGACTTTATGACCATCCACTGCGGCATCAATAAATCGGTCATCAAGACCTTCAAGGAGACCGGCCGCCTCATGAACATCGTCAGCCGCGGCGGCTCGCTGCTGTTTGGCTGGATGGAAGTCACCGGTAACGAGAACCCCTTCTACGAGTTCTACGACGAGGTGCTCGAAATCTGCCACGAGTACGACGTAACGATCTCGCTCGGCGACTCCTGCCGCCCGGGCTGTCTCTACGACTCCAACGACGCCACCGAGACTGCCGAGATGATCGAACTGGGCAAGCTGTGCAAGCGTGCTTGGGCCGCCGGCGTCCAGGTCATGGTCGAGGGCCCGGGTCACATGGCGCTCGACGAGATCGCCGCCAATATGAAGCTGCAGAAGCGTCTGTGCCACAACGCCCCGTTCTATGTGCTGGGGCCGCTGGTGACCGATATCGGCGTGGGCTACGACCACATCACCGCAGCCATCGGCGGCGCCATCTCCGCGAGCTCCGGCGCCGACTTCCTGTGCTACGTGACGCCGGCCGAGCACCTATGCCTGCCTAACGCCCAGGACGTGCTCGACGGCCTCATGGCCACTAAGATTGCCGCGCACGCCGCCGATATCGCCAAGAAGGTGCCGCACGCCCGCGACATGGACGACAAGATGGGCCAGGCACGCCGCAAGCTCGATTGGGACGCCATGTGGAAGTGCGCACTCGACCCGGTTACGGGCAAGAAGCGCTACGAGGAGTCCCCCGCCGCCACCGAAGGCACTTGCACCATGTGTGGCAAGATGTGTGCCGTCCGCACCGTCAACAAGATTTTCGAGGGCACCACGATCGACCTCGGCATGGAGGACTAGCCCTGTCGCCGCGGCCGCTTCTGGCAGCGAGCTGGTGCCTGTCAATTGTTGACGTGTGAACATTTGCTTGCATTTGCGTAAAGATTGCATCGCCCGCCCGGGTTCGACATAGAGTCGGCCCGGGCATCATTATAATGCTGGCTTATAGACCCATTTGATTCCGACCGAACAAGGGAGCGAACATGGATCGCAGTAAGGTACCTGCCGTTCTGTCCATCGCGGGATCCGATTCCAGTG
>CATZTY010000191.1 GCA_958424475.1 uncultured Collinsella sp. | reverse complement strand
TCCCATTTTTTGGTAGCTACAAACAGGTGCCCGCCATGATGGGCCTCGAATAACCGGAAGAACAGCTCTACTTGCGGTTTGGAACAGCGTTTATCATGACTCATTTTCGACCCCATAGTCTCGAGGGGGAGTGAATGACACTACGCTAACCCATATTTGGTCCGCCAGACCTTGCCATGAACTGACCAAAAGCTTGACGGGGCAGGTCAGAGCCATGAGCCAGAGCCAAACATATCGGCAAACGGTTGATTAGTGCCCCTCGGTGGCACTAAAAACCACCCTTACAGAAAGTTGCGGTGAAATAGTTCCTGAAAAGCTCGAATAAGCCTAAATCCAGGAACTATTTCACCGCAACTTAAGGGGGGATGGCGTTGAGTGGCGGGCGATGCCGTTGCCTGTCGGTTAGTGGCGACCGTGGTGGCGGAGCTTGTCGATGGTGGAGTCGGTGCTTCGGCTGCGGGCGTCGGCGGCGGTTTGGCGTTTACGGCGGTAATCGATCATGCCTTGGATGATGGGCTTGCCAAAGCTCACGACATCATCGTTGTAGATGGCGGTTCGGGCTGCGAGGAGGCAGTCGGAAAAGTCCATATGGGTCTTGCCAAAGAGTTTGACGGCAAGGGCGACAACGGTGGGCTCGTCGACCATGACGTCATCGAGCAGCCTTTTCATGGCCGCAGCAATCTCAACGCGGGGAACCTTATAGACGTCGCGCAGCGTGACCACGACGCGCGTGATGATTTCGGGGTAGACGCGAGCGGTGCGTGTGGCGATGACCTTGGCGGCGCGCGGTGACAGGACCTCGTCGTCGTCGAGCAGATAGCGAAGGATGACGGTCTCGTCGATGATGGTGCTACTCATGGATATCTACTTCCTCGGGGCCCAAAATCGAATCGTCACTTTCTGTGGCAAGGTATTCAATCCAGGCATTGTGCTCCTCGGCGCGGCGATTGGGGTCACCATATGCTTTGAGCGATCCATAGGCGGCGGTGCCGTCCTTTGAGCGCACGGCGACCGGCTGAAAGGGAAGCTTGCGCATCAAAATGCTCTGCGCGACAAAAAGGCGCACGGCCTCGGCGAGCGATGTGCCCATGGCGTCGTAGAGACGCTCGGCATGCTGCTTATCTTCCTCGCGAATGCGCGCCTGCAGGATGGCTCGTTTTTGAGTCGATGACATCACTGGCCTCCCTTAATGAGCGTGCAATTTGAATAGTCAAATACAGCATCGGCTAATAATAGCCAATCTTACAACCACTACTTTATTGCACTAGAGTAATTGAGTGTAAACAATATTACAAACGTACTACATCCTTCAGAAATGAGCGTGAAATCTCTCCTGGATGTACGCATGTAATACACTCACCTTTATAGCTTCTAGAGAATAATTCCAACCTGCCAAAACCCCTGCAATACACCCGTATTGCAGGGCCTATGCTCAAGTTTGCCACCTGCAACTGCGTATATTTAACCTGTATATCGTTGGAGGAATTCTATCGAAGTGCCTGTTTCGCCGCATGCACTCGATACGCCGATGCCGGACCACGGGCGGTCCGGGGCAACGTCGACAGGGTCTCTCCGGCATGGGATTCAGGAGGGAGTGAACAACATGGGCAATAAACGAGTCGTAGCCGATTCCTCACGCTGCATTGGGTGCCAAACCTGTATGGCGGCGTGCATCGAGGCGCACGACATCCCCGGCAACATCGCCGCGCCGCGCCTGCGCGTGACGCGTACGTACGAGATCTCCGCACCGGTGGCTTGCCATCACTGCGAGGATGCCCCGTGCGCGAAGGCCTGTCCTACGGGCGCCTTGTTCTTTGATCCAAAGAACCATCGTATAGGCGTCAACGAGGACAACTGCATCGGCTGCAAGAGCTGCGTCATGGCATGCCCCTTTGGCGCCGTGAGCGTGGCGACCACGCAGGTTCCGGTCTTGATGGGCGACGTTCGCGTGGGTTCGCAGACCAAGAGCTTCGTGCTCAAGTGCGACCTGTGCGTGGACCGTCCCGGCGGTCCGGCGTGTGCCGAGGCGTGCCCGACCAAGGGCCTCACCCTGGTTGACGAGGAGCGCCTGGCAGAACTGACTGCCGAGCGTGCCCGCGCCACCATCGAAAACGAGGCGTAGGCGGGTGGCCATACAGGCCCAATGATTGTCAAATAAGTACCGAGTATTCGGTAGCAGAGAAAGGAAGGAGGGTGTCATGGAGAAGCATAAAGTGATCTGCCCCTATTGCGGCGCCGGTTGCCAGTTTAACCTCCTGGTCCAAAACGGCCAGGTCGTGGGTACCGAACCGCTCAACGGCATCACCAATCAGGGCGAGCTGTGCCTTAAGGGCATGAGCGGCTACGACTTCATCAACGACACCAAGATCTTGACTCCTCGCGTACTGCACCCGATGATCCGTCGCACCAAGGGCGCGGATCTTGAGCGCGTAAGCTGGGACGAGGCACTGGATTTCACCGCATCTAAGATGCAGGCCATAATTGACGAATATGGTCCTAACGCTGTCATGACCACCGGCTCTTCGCGAGGCGGCGGCAATGAGGCGAACTACGTCATGCAGAAGTTTACGCGTGCGTGCATCGGCACCAACAGCGTAGACAACTGCGCCCGTACTTGACACGGCCCTACTGTCCTCGGTCTGATGGACACGGTTGGTTCAGGTTGCATGTCATGCTCCATCCCCGGTATGGAGGATGCGGGCTGCATTTTCCTCTTCGGCTATAACCCTGCCGATTCGCACCCCATCGTCGCAAGGCGTATCGTGCGAGCCAAAGAAAAGGGTTGCAAGATCATCGTCGCCGACCCGCGCCATATCGAAACCGCGCGTATCGCCGATCTCTACCTTCCGATCAAGAACGGTTGCAACGTTGCGTTCCTCAACGCCTTTGCCAACTGCTTGGTCAACGATGGCCTCTACGACAAGGAATTCGTCGCCGAGCACACGAACGGCTTTGACGAGTGGTGGGAGACCATCAAGAACTACACTCCCGAATCCGTACAGGACATCACGGGTGTCGAGCCCGCGTTGATCCACCAAGCTGCCGAGATGTACGCCACGGCGAAGCCCTCTGCCATCATTGGCTGGGGCATGGGCGTATGCCAGCAGAAGCAGAACCTGAAGACGGTGCACACCATCGCCTCCATCGCCTGCGTTGCCGGCCAGATCGGCAAACCCAACTCCGGCCTCGCGCCCGTGAGTGGCCAGAATAACGTCCAGGGCTCCTGCGATATGGGCATGCTGCCCAACCTGTACCCTGGCTACCAGAAAG
>CATZTY010000190.1 GCA_958424475.1 uncultured Collinsella sp. | reverse complement strand
GCATTGCTGCTGGAGCGCGTGGCGTATCTGCGCAATACGTCGCTGGTATCGGTTCGCGAAGAGGCGGAGCTGCTCGATATGAGCAAGACTCAGGTCGGTGGCTCGGAAGCCTGGATCGTGGCGCTGCATCTGGCCGCTGCGGGCCGCGATAGCGATCTTGCCGCCTGGATGTCTATGAATCGCTCAGGGATTTTAGACCCATCGTATCGGCTTTTTGCGCGTCTTGCGATGCATTGCCTGGGCGAGCCTGCCGTCAGGATTCGCAAGAAGCTTCCGGTGCGCGAGCTGTCGCGGTATTCACTACGCGATGACTTTGAGGGCGAAAGTGAGCACCTGTTCCAGGCGGGCGAGGTTGAGGCTGTCGATGCTATCGGCCATATTGAGATGCGCATGTTTGGCGCGTTTCGCGCCGAGCGCGACGGTTTTCCCATCACGGATAAGATGTGGCGCCGCAAAAAGGCGGCAACGCTTGCCGAACGCCTTGCGTTGGGTATGGACGCCATGGTCGACCGCGAGACAATCGCCATGGAGTTGTGGCCCCATGCCGAGTTTAACGCCGCGCGCAACAATCTGTATTCGACGGTATCGCGCTTGCGCTCGGCTTTGGGTCCAACGCCGGATGGCAAGTCGTGCGTGCTCATCCAAAACGAGTGCATAGGGCTCAACGGCGACTACGTTAAGACCGATGTAAGACTCTTTGATCAGCTGAGCCGCGAGATTCTGGGAAACCGCATGGGTGCGAGAGGGCCTCACCTGATTGAGCTATGTCTTAAGGTTGAGCAGCTCTACGCGGGTCCGCTGTATGTTCCCACCGGTTGCAATCCCACGTTCTTTACGCGCATGCGCCGCATTATGCAATCCAAGTACATCGACTGCATGATTAGGGGAGCGAATGCCGCTCTCGAGGAAAATGACCTGCAATCGGCAATTTGGCTCGTGGAATCGGGGCTTCGCCAGGAGACGGCGCGGGAGGACATGGTTCGCTGCGCCATGCGCGTTTACGGCGCAGCGGGACGACGCCGCGATGTTGTTGAGCTGTACAGCGGCCACATGCACCACCTGAGAGAGCAGGTTCAAGGTGTGCCTGAGCCGGAGACAAGGCGCCTGTATGAGCGCTTGGTCGAAGGCAGGCTCAAGCGCGTGCTTGTCGAGCGATAAAAAACGGGCGCCCGAATCAATCGGACGCCCACAGGCTTGCTCGGTATGACCAGCCGGTTTTAGACGAGCTTGATCTTCTCGATATCCTTGCGCGAGGACTCGCGATACAGCGAGAACTTGCGGCCGATAACCTGAACGACGTCGGCGTGGCAGCGCTCGGCGAGCTCCTCGGCGGCCTCGCGGGCAGAAAGGCTGGAGCCGTCCAGCACGGAGCACTTAACGAGCTCGTGCTTCTCCAGGTAGGCGACCGTCTGCTCGACGGTGCCCTCGTTGACATCGGACTTACCGATGATGATGGCGGGGTTGAGGTGATGGGCCATGCTGCGAAGCTGCTTGACCTGGGCTCCTGTCAGTGCCATGGGTTCTCGCTTTCTATGTATGGGGCGCCCCGCAATGGGGCCTTAATCTACGTGAGCTGTCCCACGATAGCGCAGGAACGGCGTGGTGTGGAGCGCGTTTGCCCAGTTCGCAAAGAATGCGGATGCCGGGCGGGAGAACAGCGCGGGTTGCAGGCGAACGTGTAAGGCGGCCGAAAGCGGTCTATGGACGGCCCGAAGAGACCGGCTCCCATGCAATAAACGCCCAGCGGACCTTGCGGACGTGGTCGAGCATGTAGCGTCCCTGCGGTACCCCCTTGGATCCCGGCTCGCCGGCATGGGGGTTCTCGACCATGTGGTGGGCGATATAGTCGCGCAGGCGGTCGATCTTGTCCTCGTTGCCATGCTCGAGCATACGGGAAAAATCTGCTACGCCCGCCTCAAGGCTATCGAAGGTGTCGCGACGGGGCGATTCAAAGTACGTAACCTGCGGCAGGGCACCCATCTGAATGAGGATATTAAAAGCATACACAAAGCCATTACTGCAGGTAACCGAGGCACCGATGGCGTTCATCAGGTGCAGGTCATAGCGCGGGCTGGAGTTGGCGACCATCGTGACAGCACAACGCCGACGAGCCGTACGATCAAGCTTGGCAAGCGCGCCTTTTAGATTGGTCGTCGTAACTGACCGACTGGCAAAGGCAACATCCACCGCTTTCGCGACCGGTCCAACCAAATCCCAATCATCATTCCAAGCAAGCTCAAGCGGCGTAATGCGATCCTCGAGCTCATAGTACTCAATGCCGGCATCAAGCGTGCCCAACATGGCAGGAGAGAAGTCGGCAGCAATCACGGAATGCCCAGCCTGAGCAAGCGGAATAGCAATCGACCCAGCCCCACACCCCATATCAAGCACCGACTCGCCGGGCTCAAGCGCCAACAGCTTTATAAAATCCCGAGCATAAGGGGCAGTCTCCAACGGCCGAAAATGCCGAGCCCGCTTATCCCACTCAAAAGAATCATCAGCCCGATGCCGACCAGCTTGCAGGCGCATCCATTCGCCATTCCAATCCGCAGAAAGAAGCTCAGAGCGAGCATCCCCATCAACCACGGGCTAACCTCCTAGCAAAAAAAGCGACTCCTCCCAAAAGAAGAGCCGCAACCAGCATATATCAGAAAAGAACCGTTCCAACGCCAAACCGCCCTCACAACCAAGGCGGGCAGGAGCGAAGCGACTGCCATACGGGATAGAATCCAACTGAGATCCCGTTGTGCGGGAGTCCCGGGGAGGGCAAATATATAAGGTCGATCGCGAGTTCCGCACGAGCCGGAGAGCACTTAATGTGCTCTCCGTGCGAGTCAGGACTGTCCGAGCAGGCGACCTTATATATTTGCCCTCCTCGGGACTCCTCGCCCGAACCCCTCAGCTAGTTCTTCAGCGAGTTCAGCGGCGCCGGGAAGCGTCCACCACGGTGGGCAAGCACGGTGCCGGCGTTGGGGTTCACCGGCATGATGGGCGCACGGCCGAACAGGCCGCCGTACTCGACGCAGTCGCCCACGCCCTTGCCAATGGCGGGAATCACGCGGACGGCCGTGGTCTTGTTGTTGATGACGCCGATGGCCATCTCGTCGGCGATGATGCCGGCGATGGTCTCGACCGGGGTGTCGCCGGGGATGGCAATCATGTCCAGGCCAACGGAGCACACGCAGGTCATGGCCTCGAGCTTCTCGAGCGAAAGCGCACCGGCCTCGACGGCGGCGATCATGCCGGCATCCTCCGACACGGGGATGAAGGCGCCGGAGAGACCGCCCACGCTGGAGCTGGCCATGACGCCGCCCTTCTTGAC
>CATZTY010000189.1 GCA_958424475.1 uncultured Collinsella sp. | reverse complement strand
TAAACGCAAGACGGTCCTCGTCAGGGCGAAGCGAGCACAGATCATTGGACAGGCGTTCGGGCAGCATGGGAAGCACGCGATCGGCCAGATACACCGATGTCGTACGATGACGAGCCTCAAGATCGATATGCCCGTCCCAAGCCACATAGTGTGAAACGTCGGCGATATGCACACCCAGCCTGTAGCCACCCTCGGGCGTGCGTTCCAACGAAACGGCATCGTCAAAGTCGCGTGCGTCGACCGGGTCGATCGTGATGACAAAGCGGTCGCGCAGATCGCGGCGGAGCGGGTCCTTAAGCGCCGCGGACACATCGAGCGAAAGCCCCTCGGCCTCGTCCAGCGCGGCCTCGGGATAGCTATCGGTATAGCCGTAACGCGCCATCACATATTGAACGCCCAAATCGGTCGCGTCATCTCCGCCAATGCGGCGTTCGATCGTCACGGTGCCCGATTCCAGGCGCGTCGGGTAGGTCAAAATGCGCGCGACAACGGCATCACCCGGGTGGACGCCCAGACGATCCGCCGAGGTATCCTCGGGCAGAATGAAGAAGTCAGCCTTCAGACGCGAATCGAGCGGCTCGATCACACCGAGCGGACCGGCGGTCTGGTACGTACCCACCACGCTTATGGCTGCGCGCTCAACCACGCCTTCGATCACGGCGCGCCGCTCACCGTGCGGGCTGTTCTTAATGCTCACGGCAACGGTATCGCCGTCCATGATCTCACGCTTGCCGCGACCCATGACCTTGTAGTCGCCATTCTCGGTTATGACATAGGCACTGTGCTCATGGAGCTGCACGCGCCCGGTCAGGCTCGGACGGCGTTCGCTGCGCACCGGCCCGCGCTTATTGCGAGCTCCACGCTTATGCTTGTTATTGCGCCCCATGGCGCCTCCTAACTATCGATTGCGAACTCCAAAGAGTCTACCCAAATGATTCGCTTTCCTGCCGTCCCCTAGGGATCAAAAAACGGGCCGCCCCATAAGAGACGACCCGTTGGAAGGGATGAATTCCAGGCATGCCTACACGCGCAGGTAGCGGCGCATGGCGATGGCAGAACCAAAGAGACCGATAATCACGCCGACCAGAATCAGCGCAGCATAGGTCACCAGGTAGTACTGCATCGGCAGGGCAAACGACATCCAGCCGATGCTCTCCTGCAGACGCGGAATCATCAGATTGCGCAGCAGCTCCAGAACGCCGATGGAAAGCAGCGAGCCCAAAATGGCCTGCAGCACGCCCTCGGTGATAAACGGGCCACGAATGAAGCCGTTGCTGGCGCCGACCAGACGCATAATCGCAATCTCACGACGACGCGCCGTGATGGACAGGCGAATCGTGTTGTTGATGAAGATGAATGCGATAAAGGTCAGAAGGCCAACGAGCACCACGGCGGCGATGCGGATGTAGTTGGTCACCTGGAACAGGCGGCTCACTTCCTCCTGGCCGTACAGCACGCTCGCGTTGACGTCGCCGTCATCCGCGATCTTCTGGAAATCGGCATCCTTCTTGAGCTTCTTGGCCGTGCTCTCGACCTGAGACGGATCGTCCATCTCAATCGCAAACGAGGCGGGCAGCGGGTTCTGGCCGTCGAGCGCGCTCATGGTGGCGTCGGCGTTACCCGACATCTTGCTCGTGTACTCGGCCAGCGCGTCGTCCTTATCCTTATAGGTCACGGACTTGACGTTGCTCCACGTCTTGAGCTCGGCCTCAAAGGCCTGGACGTCTGCCTGATCGGCGTCATCGCTAATAAAGGCATTAATGACAACCTGATCCTCGACGGTACCGATCACGGAGTTCAGCATCGCGGAACCCATAATGAACAGGCCGATGATAAACAGCGAAAGGAAGATCGTGATGACGGCGCCGAGCGAGGTAGTCCAGTTACGGAAGAAGTGGCTGATTGCCTCTTTGAAGGAGTAGCCCACGTTAGTTGGTGCCATAGTTGCCGTAACCTCCCCTCTCCTGGTCGCGGATAACGTGGCCGCCCTCAAGGGCGATCACGCGACGGTGCATGCTATCGACCATCTCGCGGTCGTGCGTGGCGACGATCACGGTGGTGCCAGTGCGGTTAATACGCTCGAGCAGCTTCATGATGCCCAGCGAGATCGCCGGGTCGAGGTTGCCCGTCGGCTCGTCGCAGATCAGCAGCGGCGGACGGTTGACCATAGCGCGGGCGACGGCAACGCGCTGCTGCTCGCCACCGGAAAGCTGGTCGGGCAGCGAGTCCATCTGATCGGCCAGGCCGACCAGACGCAGCACCTCGGGCACCTGGCTGCGAATGACGCCCTTGGGCTTGCCGATGCACTGCAGGGCAAACGCCACGTTTTCGTAGGCGGTCTTTTGCGGCAGAAGCTTAAAGTCCTGGAACACGGCGCCAATCTGGCGGCGCAGGAACGGAACCTTGCGGTTCTTGATCTTCATGAGGTCCTGACCGGCAACCAGGATGCGGCCGCTCGTCGGCTTGACGTCACGGTTGAGCGTCGACAGCAGCGTGGTCTTACCCGAGCCGGAGTGACCGACCAGGAAGACGAACTCGCCCGGATAGATCTCGATGTTGATGTCGTCGAGTGCAGGCTTGTTGGGCTGTGCCGGATAGATCTTGGTGACATGCTCCATAAGGATGACGGGCTCGACACCGGCCTGCTTGGCCATCTTCTTGCGGCTGGCCTGCGGATCGATGGGCGCAAACACCGACGTAAAATCGGGGTTGTTGAGCGCGTTATCGAGGCTTGCGACCTCGGCTGCCTGATCGCTCTCGACCACCGGGGCAGCAGGCTGCGTGGGGTCGGGAATAGCGGCAAAGAGACCGGACTGCGCAGGCTGAGTAGCCGGCGTCGCAGGGGCCAAGGGGTCGGGAATGCCGGCCATGGTAGGCTGCGGCGTGGCGGCACCAGCCTGAGGCTGCTCCACGCGAGCGGTCACGGCCTGAACGGGCTCAAAACCCGCCGTGCCGGAAAGCGCGACATCGCTGGTTGGATTGTAGGCAAAGGGATCGGATGCCGGCTGTGCCTGATCTGCCGGCTGAGCGGGGGCCTGAGCAACAGGCTGGCCCTCTGAATCCGGAGTGGCGAAACGACTGCCCTGGACGCCTGTCTGCGTCTTGGGGGCATCATCGCCCGCACCGGAGGTACGGAAGTGGTTACCCACTGGTGCTCCTTATCGTCGTGCGTTTAAACTACATGAGCGCTTTGTATTTTAGCAGCATTAGCTTTGCTGCACATAAGAAGCATGGCGTGCTTAGGGATCCCGTCGGCCGGGCACAGGGCTACTCTCCAAATCTTTCCGCAGGACGGAAGGACCCCGCCGCGCGAAGCGCACGGCGGGGT
>CATZTY010000188.1 GCA_958424475.1 uncultured Collinsella sp. | reverse complement strand
GTCCGTCGTCGCAACCGCTTGCGTGCGGCCCAGCTCGACATGTTTGCGCTGCAGGCCAACCAGCCGGCGGCTATGAGCGGCGTCGACCTGATGAGCACCATGTTCGCCGGTACGTTCAGCTTTGATATCGAGGCCTATACGCAGCAGCTGGAGCAAAAGGTCGCCAAGCTGCGCGAGGCCTACGACGCGGGCGAGCGCCCGGTTGCGGCGGACGCCAAGCGCATTCTGATCACCGGTTGCCCGGTGGGCGGTGTGATCAACAAGATCGGCCGCACCATCGAGTCCAACGGCGGCGTGGTCGTGTGCATGGATGACTGCTCGGGCGAGCGCACGGCGGCTATGATGATCGACCCGGACGCGCCCGACATTCTGCGCGCCATCGCCGACCGCTATTTGGACATCAACTGCTCGGTCATGACGCCCAACGACGGTCGTATGGAAAACACGCTGGCCATGTGCGAGAAGTATCACGTCGATGGCGTAGTGGAGAACGTGCTCCAGGCGTGCCATACCTTTAACGTGGAGAGCGCACGCATGCAGGAAGCTGTCGAGGGTGCGGGCATTCCGTACATGAAGATCGAGACCGATTACAGCAACGGCGACATGGGCCAGATCGAGACCCGCATCGCCGCCTTCATCGAAACCCTGTAGGTGGCGGTATGTGACAAAGGGACTGTCCCTTTGTCACATGTGAGGGAGGATGCCAAGGCGCCTGAACGCGCCGCTACCTTTGATGTTTAGATTGGGAGAGAGCCATGATAGGGATCGGGATCGATATCGGGTCTACGGCTGCTAAGGCTGCTGTGGTCAACGGGGAGGGTTCGGTGGCGTGGACGTGCGTGCAGCCAACCGGGTTCTCCTCGGTCGATGCGGCCGAGCGGCTGCGCGAGGCACTGGCGGCGGCCGGCTATGACGTGACGGGCGACGAGGTTCGCGTGATCGCGACCGGCTACGGTCGTGTCGCCGTGCCCTATGCGCACAAGGTCGTGACCGAGATTACCTGCCACGGTACCGGTGCCGTGCGCCTGTTTGGCGATCACGGCACCGTGATCGACGTGGGCGGTCAGGACACCAAGGTCATTCAGCTTAAAAGTGGCCGCGTGGCCAAGTTTGCCATGAACGACAAGTGCGCCGCCGGCACGGGGCGCTTTTTGGAGATCATGGCCGACCGCCTAGGCATTTCCCAGCAGCAGATGGCCGACCTGGCGCGTTCCGGCGAGCCCACCAAGATCAGCAGCATGTGCACGGTGTTTGCCGAAAGCGAGGTTATCAGCCTGATCGGTCGCGGTGAGCCGCGCGAGAACATTGCGCGTGGCGTGATCGACAGCGTGGTCTCGCGCGTGGCGACCATGGCCGGGCAGGCCGCGGGCGCCCCGTACTACCTGACCGGTGGCCTGTGCGAGAACGCCTTCGTGGTGGAGCGGTTGGGCGAGCTACTGGGGTCGCCGGTGACCACCTCGCCCCAGGCTCGCTTTGCCGGAGCGATCGGCGCGGCTGTCCGCGCCGCCGCCTTGGCCTAGGGGTGTTCCGCAACATGCGCATCCTCAATATCTCGGCACAAAAACCAGATAGCACCGGCAGCGGCACCTACCTTGCCGCGCTTGTCGTGAGCAGATCGAGACGGGGCATCGCGCCGCCGTGCTTTGCGGCGCGGCACCGGGTGATACCCAAGGCGAGCTGGACCGTCGTGCTGCCGTGTTTGCCGTACCGTTCGAGTCGCCCGAGCTGCCGTTTCCCATCTGCGGTATGTCCGATGTCATGCCCTATCCCTCTACACGCTATCGTGACCTGACGCCTTCGATGCTCAAGGCATTTGAGCGGGCATTTGCTTCTGCAATCAATCGGGCGGTGGCTGAGTTTCGGCCCGATCTGGTGCTCTGCCATCACCTGTATCTGGTGACCGCATTGGCGCGCGAAAGCGTCCGGGGCGTGCCGGTTGTTGCCGTGTGCCATTCGACCGATCTGCGCCAGCTGCGTTCGCATGCGCTCGAGCGCGATCGCATCGTACGTGCGGTTCGTCGGCTCGATGCAGTCTTTGCGCTCCATGCTGAGCAGGCTGAGCAGATTGGCCTGGTGTGCGGCGTCGATGCCGATCGCATCCACGTGATTGGGACGGGCTACGACCATCGCGTCTTCTGCCGCGACGCAAACGTGGCGAGGCGGCCGGGATCGCTTGTGTACGTGGGCAAGATCTGCTTTAAAAAGGGCGTCGAGTCGCTGGTTCGAGCCGTGTCATTGCCGATTGACGATGGCGTCCGCCCATCTGGCTTGGTGCTTGTGGGCGGTCGCGGGGACGATGCCGAGTACGCGCGTGTCGAGCGCTTGGCCGCGGCCTCGGATGTGCCGGTGACGCTGGCGGGGCGCCTGGATAGCGATGGGCTCGTGCGCGCCTACCGCAGTTCCGACGTCTTTGTGCTGCCTTCGTTTTACGAGGGTCTGCCGCTCGTGACGATCGAGGCCCTCGCGTGCGGTTGCAAAGTTGTGGCGACCGATTTGCCCGGCGTTCGTCCCTGGATGGAGGCGATGCTTCCCGGCGCTCCCGTGACGTGGGTGGCGCCGCCGCGTATGACGGATGTCGACACGCCCGAGGCGGCCGACCTTCCGTTGTTTGAGCGCGCACTGGCAGATGCTATCGCGCAGGCGCTTGCGGATCCGCCTTCGACGTTCGAGCCGTCGACGGTCTCTTGGGAAGCGTGCCTGGGGCGTATACTTAAAGTCGTTGATTTGTTGGAAGGGGGTTCGTATGGCTAACGATCAGATTAAGCTCACGTCTATGACTGCCGCGAGCGGTTGAGCCGCTAAGCTGGCTCCCGGAGCCCTCGCCCAGGTCCTGGGCGACTTACCCAATGTGCATAACGACAACCTGCTCGTGGGGTTCGATACCTCCGACGATGCGAGTGTCTTCCGCGTAGGGGAGAACCTGGGGCTCGTGCAGTCCGTCGACTTCTTCCCACCGATGGTCGACGACCCGTTTCTGTTTGGCCAGATCGCCGCGGCCAACTCGTTGTCGGACATCTACGCCATGGGCGGGCGGCCGAGCCATGCCATGAACCTGCTGTGCATTCCCAGTTGCCTGGGCGTCGAGGTCGCAGGTCAGATTCTGGCGGGCGGCGCCGACAAGTGCGTCGAGGCGGGTTGCTCCATCGCGGGCGGCCACACCATCAACGACGACGAGCCCAAGTACGGCCTGTCCGTGAGCGGCTTTGTCGCGCTCGATCGTATGCTTGCCAATAGCGGCGCGCGCGTGGGCGACGTCCTGTTGCTGACCAAGGCGATCGGCTCGGGCGTCATCACCACGGCCATTAAGGGCGAGCTCATCGAGCAGGATGAGG
>CATZTY010000187.1 GCA_958424475.1 uncultured Collinsella sp. | reverse complement strand
GTGCATCATGGTTTTTACCACGCGGACCGTCTCGGGCGCACCCAGCTTGAGCTGCTGCTTAAAGTGCGTCTCCTCGAGCGAACTGTTGCGCTCGGTAAAGGTGTCGCACTCGAGCTCGTCATAGTGGCTCAGCAGGTGCTCGGCATCTTGCTGGGAGATGGCGGCGTGCAAACGATCGGCCTGCGCCACGGGGTACATAAGAATCGTCTGCGCATGTCCCTGCTTGGTCTCGAGCAACAGCATGGGCTGCGGCGTGTCGTCCCTAAAACCGACGACGGTGCAGACTCCCTGACCCGGATGAATGACGTGTTGACCGATTGAGAACATGCTACCTCCAACTTATACGAATTCACGTAAGTTAAGAATACCACGCTGACGTGCGTAAACCCTTACTTTATGCAGGAAAAGCACACAACTCCGATAGGTAAGAGTATTCGATAAAATGCACCGCCCATTCATATGTTTATGCAGTTCCAACGCGTGCATAATCTGCAGGCAAACCGCCAACTTTGTACTGCCGCGCAGGAGCGGTAGTCATTTTTGTGCATATGCAATATCTATTAGCTTTACCCTGCGACAGTGTGCGTCGCTTGTGATAGAGTGCTACAAACTCTGGCTTTTGCCCTACGAGTGACCAAGAGCTCGGGGGCTTTAACACAAGGAGGATCTATGCCCGAGAAGATTGAAGAGCTGGTACGCGCTGCGCTTGCTGCGGCCCAGGAGGCCGGCGACCTTTCCGCATTTGAACTTGACGATTGCGCCATCGAGCGACCGGCTGACACTTCTCATGGCGAGTGGACCTCCACCATGGCCCTGAAGTCCGCCAAGCTGGCTCACTGCGCCCCGCGCAAGATTGCTGAGGCCGTCGTTGCCCATATGCCCGAGGACCCCGCGATCGAGAAGGTCGAGATCGCCGGCCCCGGTTTCATCAACTTCTATCTCTCCGTCGCCGTCAAGAACGCCATCTTCGGCGAGGCCCGCGAGAAGGGCATGGACTTCGCTAAGTCCAACGTCGGCGGCGGCCTGAAGACCCAGGTCGAGTTCGTTTCCGCCAACCCCGTCGGCCCCATGCACATCGGCCATGGCCGCTGGGCCGCGCTGGGCGACTCCCTCTGCCGCGTTATGGACCACGCCGGTTACGACATCCAGCGTGAGTTCTACATCAACGACCACGGCTCTCAGATGAACACCTTCGGCAACTCCATCAGCACGCGCTATATGCAGCTTGCCGATATCATCGCCAAGCAGGGCGTGGATATCGACGAGGCTCACAAGCTGCTGATCGCCGACCGCGATGCCTTTGTCGCCGACGAGAACGACGAGCACCCCGAGACCCATCCGTATCAGGACAACTTTGCCGAGACTCTGGGCAAGGACTCCTACGGCGGCGACTACATTATCGACGAGGCTGCCGAGTTCTGGCGCACCGACGGCGATAAGTGGGTCAACGCCGACCCGCAGGAGCGCATGGAGAGCTTCCGCGAGCGCGGCTATGTGAAGATGGTCGACAACATGCGCGACCTCTGCCACGCCGTCAATTGCGACTTCGATCGTTGGTACTCCGAGCGTTCGCTGTACGTGAAGGACACCGAGGGCGAGACCGCCGGCACCTCTGCCGTCGACCGCGCTTTCGAGAAGCTCGACAAGATGGGCTACCTCTACACCAAGGACGGCGCCCTGTGGTTCCGTTCCACCGATCTGGGCGACGACAAGGACCGCGTCCTGATCAAGTCCGACGGCGAGTACACCTACTTCGCCTCCGACGTTGCCTATCACTGGGACAAGTTCCAGCGCGTCGACCACGTCATCGACATCTGGGGCGCCGACCACCACGGCTACATCGAGCGCGTCCGCTGCGTCTGCGACGCTCTCGGTTACCCCGGCAAGTTCGAGGTTCTGCTGGGCCAGCTCGTCAACCTGCTGCGCAACGGCAAGCCCGTCCGTATGTCCAAGCGCAAGGGCACCATGGTGACCCTGCAGGAGCTCGTCGACGAGGTCGGCTCTGACGCCGCCCGCTACACGCTCATCTCCAAGAGCTCCAACCAGATGGTCGACTTCGACATCGAGGCCGTTAAGAAGCGCGACAACTCCAACCCGGTGTACTACGTGCAGTACGCTCACGCTCGCGTGTGCTCCATCCTGCGCCGTGCCGCTGACGTTACGCCCGAGCAGGCTGACGAGATGGGCATGAAGGCCGTCGCCGCCAAGGCTATCGGTGAGAACGTCGATTACTCGCTGCTGACCGACCCGACCGAGCTCGCCCTTTCGCGCAAGCTCAACGAGCTCACCGACCTCATCGCCAGCTGCGCTCGCGACCGTGCTCCGTTCCGCCTGACGCACTTTGCCGAGGAGCTCGCCGGCGACTTCCACAGCTTCTATGCTGCCTGCCAGGTTCTGCCGAGCGAGGGCCGTCCCGTCGACCCCGAGCTTTCGCGCGCCCGTCTGGCCGCTTGCGACGCTGTCCGCGTGACGCTCGCCCTGGTGCTTACCCTTGTTGGCGTTTCCGCACCCGAGCAGATGTAATTTGCGGGTCATTTGACCGTGTAGGTTCGGCTTTGCTGAGCCCTTTAAGCCCGATCTCCATGCGGAGGTCGGGCTTTTTGCGTTTGGCGGGGCTTTTTGGCGTGTTGGAAAATGCTACAAAGACGCAACTATACCGGTTTACGGGGCTGAATCGCCAACTGGCGACCATGGCGCCAATAGCGAAATTAAAACTGCAGGTAGACGGCTTATTGTTTCTTGAAAATGCAGGGTATGGCTGGCTTGCATCATTCTGGCCCCGTAATCCGGCATAGTTTTGAAAATGACCCCTTGGGGACGGAGGAAAACGGATCATTTTTGTCCGGGGGAGAGCGGTACGAAACCGTCCGCCACGAATTGGGGTTATCTACTACGTGTAGTCGTATACTCCGAACCATGTCGAAAGGTGCGATATTAAAACCGAAGGTAACGGGCTTGCGATCTTAGGAAGATCGAGGGAATGGTTAGGGGTCGCGGGTCAAACGTAGTAGATGGGCGTGATTCGTGGCGAGCTGATCCTGGGACCGACGATTCCGCTCTCGTGCCTCGTGGTCACCACGATCTTTGGGGGCTCGGCTGGCCTCTCCATATAAGTTGCGGTGGAATAGTTCCTGTTTGGGGCGGCTGCCGGGTTTTTCAGGAACTCTTTCACCGCAACTTATGAGAGGTGGACATCGCCGCTCGTGGCTTTGTAAAGAGTGTCCCTTTTGGCTAGTCGTTTAAGAACGTCCCCGATGACTAAGTTGCAGGTGGTTGCGGTTGTGCTACACTAACCCTGCGTAGTTGACGCAATCATTTCGATACAGATCAATGATGTCCGTCGTTTTTGTAC
>CATZTY010000186.1 GCA_958424475.1 uncultured Collinsella sp. | reverse complement strand
AGATAGGGCGCTCGCGATCGCGGTTGCGTGCGTTGGCGCGGTCACCCCTGCTGTGGATATGCCCATGCAGCATAATGGCGCCACGTGCCTTGCCGTTCCAGCTGAGCATGGGGTAGTGGCTCATAACCAGACGATGGCCCTTGGCATAGCCGGGAGCAATCTCCAGGTAATCGCGCACGTCTTCCCAAATCTGCGGTACGTCGGAATCTTCCCAGTCGCCGTCATGGTTACCGCGGATGAGCGTCACGTTCTGGCATTCGATACGCTCGCGCAGGCGCACCGCCTCCGCCAGGGGCAAACGATAGGTAAAGTCACCCAGAATATAGAGGCGGTCGTCCGCAGCCACGCACTCATTGATGGCATCGATGACCTTGCGGTTCATCTCCTCGACCGAATCAAACGGCCGATCCATGTCGTGCAAGATATTCGTATCGCCCAGGTGCAGGTCGGCGGTAAACCACATCATCGTCTGTGTCCTCATTTCGCAACGCGTCTAACACGTGCCTAGTATACAGACGCTCTGGCGCGTCGGTTAGCCAAAGAGCCCGCCGAACAGACCTCGACGGCGTTTGTCTTGCTTTTTCGAAGCGTCATCCTGGGTTTTCTTATCCCGCCGCTTCTTACGGTCCCGCTCCAGCTCATCGTCATCGAGCAACAGGTCCCACTCAAACGGATCATCCGTCAAATCGAACAGGTCATCGTCGTCAAACATGGCCGCCTCCCTTACCGATTAGCGAGCATCCACCACGTAGAGTCCAACGCGCACCTGATGCCACGGGCTGCGTTCGGGAGCAACCTGTTGCACGCGGGCCTCAAATACGTCCTCATGGCCGTAATACATCATCAAGGACAGCGGGCCGACCTCGTTTCCCGGGATATAGCCAAGTTTGGTGTTGCCGTAGTAGATTGCAACCGCCTCGGGATCATGGGGATTATCGCGCTCGGCGCACAGCGTCAGCTTATCGCCCGCTTTAAGATCGCCTAGGACCAAAGCGCCGTCGGCATATTGAAATCCTGCGATGTGAAACGACAGAAGAACACGTGAAGGCTCGTACATAGCAGCTCCTCTAACGGCCGGATAAACCGGTGTGTAACCTTATTGAGAAGTCTACGAACTCGTGCGGACACAAATTCATCCTGCCTGCGCCTTTCGACCGTTTGTCGCTACGCCATCTGATTCTAATGCACAAACATGCGCACGAATTTGTGCTTCCAGCTTGCGTAGGGCGCATACCGAAACGGCACGTCCAGCCAGGTTGCCTTGTTCACGATACTCTTCTTGTGGCTAAACGTATCGAAGCTCTCGCGTCCATGGTACTGCCCCATACCGCTCGCGCCCATGCCGCCAAAGCCCATATGGCTCGTAGCCAAGTGCATGATCGTGTCGTTGACACAGCCACCGCCAAATGGCACGTAACGCACAAAGCGCTGCTGAACTGCGCATCCTGGCTAAAGATATACAGAGCCAGCGGCGTCGGACGATCCGTAATAAACGCTTCGGCCTCGTCTAAGCTCTCAAACGTCAGCACCGGCAAGATGGGACCGAAGATCTCCTCCTGCATCACGGCGTCATCGAGGGTCACGCCGTCCAAAATCGTCGGCTCGATCTTCAGTGAAGTCTCCCGCGCGGTGCCTCCCAGCACGACCTTATCGGGATCGATCAGCCCGCGCACGCGCGCAAAATGCTTGGCGTTGACGATATGCCCGTAATCCTCGTTATCGAGCGGATGCTCGCCAAACATACGGCGGACCTCTTCCTTGATGAGGCCCAGCAGCTCGTCGTGCACGCGCGTATCGACCAGCAGATAGTCGGGCGCTACACAGGTCTGGCCCACGTTGAGCCATTTACCAAATGCGATGCGGCGTGCCGCGACCTTCAAGTTTGCCGTCGCATCTACGATGCAGGGACTCTTTCCGCCCAGCTCAAGCGTCACTGGCGTAAGGTTTTCACTTGCGCGCTCCATGACGAGCTTGCCGACCGAAACGCTACCGGTAAAGAAGATCTTGTCCCAGCATTCATCGAGCAGCGCTTCGTTCTCGGCGCGCCCGCCCTCGACAACCGTCACCAGGCGCGGATCAAATGCCTCCTCACAGATTTGCTTGAGCACCGCGCTCGAAGCCAGCGCATAGGCGCTCGGCTTGATGACCACGGTATTGCCTGCGGCAAGGGCGCCAGCTAGCGGCTCGAGCGTTAGCAAAAACGGATAGTTCCAGGGCGCCATGATGAGCGTGACGCCATAGGGCACAGCTTGCGTTTTGCACACGCTCACGGCATTAGCGAGGTCACACGGACGCAGGCGCGGACGACTCCATCGAGCCACATGAGCGATCTGATGACGAATCTCGGAAAGCGACGTGCCGATCTCGCACATATAGGCCTCGTCATGCGACTTACCCAAATCGGTCTTGAGCGCATGGGCGATATCGACCTCGTGCGCACGAACCGCATCGCGCAGGCGCACCAGTGCACGGCGGCGAGCATCGACATCAAACGTAGAGTGCGTCTTAAAGTAGGCGCGCTGATCGCCGACGATGCGCGCAATTTCCTCGGTGTTCATGGCAACCTCCTAGTTCTCGTCCTCAAACATACCACCCGCGACGACCTCGTACATACGCTCGAGCTCCAAACGGTCCATCAAAAGCGGAACGGGGTACAGCGGATTGGCCTCGGCATCGGCATGCGCCGCCATCTGCGGAATGTCGGAGCGGCGAATGCCCGTCACATATTTGGGAATGTCCAAGGCGGCGTTCATTCGATCGACCCAATCGATAAAGGCCTCGGCCGCCAGGCTGTCCTGCGCGTTAACCGGCGCGATGCCGGCCATGCGGGCGAGATCGGCGAGCTTAGGAGCAGCAGTTTCGCCATAGGCGCGAAGCATATGCGGCAGGATGATGGCGTTGGCCAAGCCGTGCGGAATCCCGTAACGCCCGCCCAAGCTGTGTGCGATGGCATGAACGTATCCAACATAAGAGCGCGTAAAGGCAACACCCGCCTTATACGCCGCCGAAAGCATATTGCGACGCGCACGCATGTTGTCGCCATGCTCATAGGCTTCGAGCAGATTGTCGTGGATGAGCTGCACCGCCTGTCGCGCCATCTTGCGCGTATAGGGCGTGGTGCTTCGCCCGATAAAAGCCTCGACGGCATGCGTCAGGGCGTCCATGCCCGTCTGCCCCGTAATGGAGGCGGGCAGACCGCGCGTAAACTCGGGGTCGTGCACCGCAAAGCGCGGGATAAGTACAAAGTCGTTAATGGGGTACTTGTAGTGCGTCTCGTCATCGGTAATTACCGCCGCAAGTGTGACCTCGCTTCCCGTGCCTGCCGTGGTGGGGACGGCGATGAGCAGCGGCTGGCGAC
>CATZTY010000185.1 GCA_958424475.1 uncultured Collinsella sp. | reverse complement strand
GAGGCGGGTAAGTTTTCGTAGATTCCGCACGAGCCGGAAAGCACTTAATGTGCTTTCCGAGCGAGCCCAGGACCTGACCGAGCGGAAACCTTACGCCTGGCCTTCGGCGGCGCGTGCCGGATGGTGGAATTGTGTGCAGCCCGGTTTTCCGTTGACCGACGCCGGGGTCCCCGCCATAATACTTACAGTTCACGCACGAATCCGCTGCCAGAGACAGCCGGCGCAAACGGGTCTTACCCGCGAGCTTAATGGGATATCCCGCCAGCCGAGGTGGTCGAGTAGATATGTCTTCTCGCCCCCGTCGCTCATGCAGCGCGGGGGCTTTCTTTTTGGACATGCCCCCGTCACGTCCTTGTGGCGGACCGTGCCCGGAAAGAATTCGAGGAGGTGTAATTCATGCCCCAGCAGTACAAAATCGACAAGGTTGCAGAGATCGAGTCCCGTATCGCCGAGAACGCCGGTCTGTTCGTCGTCAACTACAACGGTCTGACGGTTAAGCAGGCTCAGGAGCTGCGTCATCAGCTTCGCGAGTGCGGCGCCGAGATGAAGGTCTACAAGAACAACCTGGTCAAGATCGCCCTCAAGAACCAGGAGCAGCCCGAGCTCGACGAGATTCTCGCCGGCCCCGTTGCTTATGTGTTCTACGAGTCCGAGCCGGTCGAGGCCGCTAAGGCCCTTAAGGACTTCTCCGCTAAGTCCAAGGGCGTCCTTGAGATCAAGGGCGGTATCTCCGACGGCAAGGCCGTTTCCGCTGATGATGTTAAGGCTATCGCCGAGCTGCCCACCAAGGATCAGCTTCTCGGCCAGATCGCCGGTCTCATCTCCGGTTTCGCTCGCGACATCGCTGTCTGCGTCAACGGCGTTTCCTCTGGTCTCGCTCGTTCGATCCAGCAGGTCTCCGAGCAGAAGGCAGCCTAGTCGCTGTTTTCACCCGCGGCGGCAACGCCGCACCCCTGGCGCATTCGCGCCGTGTTTTAACTGATCTCCGTGCATCCGCACGGAAACCGAAAGGACTTAGAAATGGCTAAGCTTACCACCGATGAGATCATCGATGCTCTTAAGGAAATGACCCTTCTCGAGGCTTCCGAGCTCGTCAAGGCTATCGAGGACACCTTCGGCGTTTCCGCCGCTGCTCCTGCTGCCGTTGTCGCCGCTCCCGCTGCTGGCGCTGCTGAGGCCGAGGAGAAGACCGAGTTTGACGTCGTGCTCGAGGGCTTCGGCGACAACAAGATCCAGGTCATCAAGGCCGTCCGTGAGCTCACCAACCTTGGCCTGAAGGAGGCCAAGGAGGTCGTCGAGGGCGCTCCCAAGGCTGTTCTCGAGGGTGCCAAGAAGGAGGACGCTGAGGCTGCCAAGGAGAAGCTCGAGGCTGCTGGCGCTGCTGTCACCCTCAAGTAATCAGGCTTTCTCGCCAGATTTCTTTGCAGACGGGGTCCGCGTTGCGAGCCCCGTCTTTTTTGTTTTTCGGTCCCTCGACATCGGTAGCTCAAACTGCCATATTCTGTGATTTGCGTCGTATCGGGTACCCTGCCGTTGGGCAATAAAATTGCACCATTCGAGCAATAATTTGCGTTGACCTGCTGAAGAATTGTCTCTGCCTTGTAGCGACATATAGTTCCAGCGGTAAGATGCTTGGGTATCGCAATTTGGTCTGCGGCTGTGTGCCGCACGCATGGGGCGCTTTTGCGCCTGCGAAAGGATCTTTGAATAACATGAAGGCAATCATCCCCGCCGCCGGTCTTGGCACGCGTTTTCTGCCTGGCACCAAGTGCACGCCCAAAGAGATGCTGCCGGTGCTCGACAAGCCCGTCATTCAGTACGTCGTCGAGGAGGCGCTCGACCCCGAGGAAGTCGACGACGCCATCATCGTTACTTCTCCCGGTAAGCCCGAGCTACTGAACTACTTCCAGCCCGATCGCTCGCTCGAGAACCTGCTGCGCGAGCGCGGCAAGAACGCCTATGCCGATGCCGTCGCCCACGCTGGCGGTATGCCGGTCGACTTCCGTTATCAGTACGAGCCCAAGGGCCTTGGCCACGCCATTCGCTCTGCCGCCGACGCTGTGGCAGGGGAGAACTTCCTGGTTCTTCTGGGCGACTACGTTGTGCCTAACCGTGACATCTGCGACAAGATGCTCGCCGTTTCCAAAGAGCACGGTGGCGCTTCGGTTATCGCCGTCGCTGCTTGCTCGCCCGAGGAAGTCAGCCGCTACGGCGTTATCGCCGGCGATCGCGTTGGCTCGCTCGAGGGCTTCGAGAATGCTGCCGACGACGAGCCCGGTGCCGTTTGGCGCATCGGCGGTCTGGTCGAGAAGCCTGCTCCCGAGGCGGCTCCGTCCAACCTGTACATCGTCGGCCGTTATCTGCTGAGCCCGCTGGTCATGGACCTGCTGGCCGATCAGCAGGCCGGCAAGGGCGGCGAGATCCAACTCACCGACGCCATGGCCCGCTCGCTCGACCGCGAGGCCATGTACGCCGTCGTCATCGACCCGCTGTCGGGCTACGATACCGGCACCCCGTCTGGCTGGATGGCCACCAACGCCCTCATGGCCGCAAGCGATCCTCGCTTTGCCGGCGCCTTCTGGGACGCCATCGACGAGCGCGGCGGTTTGATGCGCAAGTAAGCCTTCGGGCATCGACATTTACGGGTGCAGACTTCGGTCTGCACCCGTTTTTTATAAGAGCTGCGATTGCCGACTCTCTGTTCACAGAAAATATATGAACAGATGTTCGATGCACACCTATCTACCTGCACCTTTTCTGTCGAAAAACTTTGCTACTCCAAAAACTCAATCGCGTCAAGGCTTTTCTTGCCCAACGGTCGGTACCTGATAAACTATTAGGTTGCGATAACTGGCGAAGCTATGCCTCGCCAACCCACCGAGCATTTCCGTGAAGGAGGAAAAACCTGGTGACCTACGCATACACTGCCACTGAGCGCAAGCGCGTCAGCTTCGGGAAAATCCCGGAGGCCATGGAGCTCCCCAACCTTATCTCTGTTCAAAGGGAATCCTTTGAGCGTTTTAAGGACGAGGGCCTTCGTGAGGCGTTCAAGGAATCCAGCCCCATCCAGAGCCAGAACCATGTTCTCGAGGTTACCTTCGGCGAGCATCAGTTCGGCGACCCCGCGCACACCGTCGAGGAGTGCCGCGAGAAGGATATGACCTATCAGGCTCCGCTTCTGACCGACGTCCGTCTCACCAACAAGGAGACCGGCGAGATCAAGGAGCAGCTCGTCTTCATGGGCGACTTCCCCATGATGACCGATCAGGGCACCTTCATCATCAACGGTACCGAGCGTATCGTCGTCTCGCAGCTCGTCCGCTCCCCGGGCGTGTACTACAGCTCCGAGATGGATTCGGGCAAGCAGATCTACAAGGCCCAGAT
>CATZTY010000184.1 GCA_958424475.1 uncultured Collinsella sp. | reverse complement strand
ACGAATCGCACAGCCCGCGGCACCCGCAGCATCGATCACCGCGTCAACCTTGGCCCAATCGCCGATATTGCCGGGATTGATGCGCAGCTTGGCAGCACCGGACTCAACGGCACCAATGGCGAGCTTATGGTTAAAGTGAATATCGGCGACGATCGGCACCGGGGACTCAGCACAGATGGTACGAAAGCCCTCGAGCGCGGCCTCGGTGGGTACACTCACGCGCACGATATCGCAGCCCGCCTGCGCCAACGCGCGAACCTGCCCAAGCGTTGCCTGGGCATCGGCGGTATCAGTGCAGGTCATAGACTGAACCACCACCGGCGCGCCGCCGCCGATCTGCACGCCGCCCACATGCACGGGGCGCGTCAGCTCGCGCGGCAAAGAATGGGATAAAGACAATCCAAACACTCCCCTACAGAATAAATCGAAGGATGTCGGAACGAAGCATATAGACAAACAGCAGTGCGAAGAGCGCGATGCCCACATAGCTCACAATTGTCTGAGCCTTGAGAGGCAGCTCGCGACCCGCAATCTTTTGAATAATCTCGATGACTAACTTACCGCCGTCGAGCGGGGGGATGGGCAGTAAGTTCATAAAACCCAGCGAGAACGAAATGAGCGCGGCAAACGACAGGAACGTTACGGGGCCGGCAGCAGCCGCCTGAGAGGACATGACGCTGATGCCCACGATCGACGAGGACTGGTCGAGAATCTCCATCGTATGCTGCGGCTGGAGTAGGCGCATAACGCCATCCGCCGTCTGCACAACATAGGAGAATGACAGACGCGCCGAGGTGATCGGGTCCAAACGGACTACCTCCGTAGAGGCATACACACCTAGGCGCTCGTCCTCCTTGAGCGCAACCGAGGTCGAATGCTGCTTGCCGTCGCGCTCATACTCAATGGCGATATCGTCCTTACCGGCAGCCTTGCCGATAGCATCGTAAACGTCCATCCAGGTAGAGCACGATACTCCGTCGACCGAAAGGATCGCGTCGCCGCCCTCGATTCCCGCCTTGGCGGCAATAGACCCCTCGTCAACCTGACCGATCACGTTGGTATCCATCGGCACGGTGACACCCGCAATGGAATAGATGCTCATAAGGAGCAAAAAGCCCGTCAGGATATTGACGAGAATGCCCGCGATCAGCATAAAGGCGCGCTTGAGAAAGCCCTGGCCAAGATAGGTATGCGAACGCTCCTGTGCAAGGAACTCGGCCTCGCCGCACGGCAGCTCCCACACATCGCCCTCGGCAGTCGCATATTCGCGATCGAAACGACGGCCATCAAAAGTGGTGTAGCCCGCCGCGTCTCGCGGCAGCGTCTGATACTTGGTGGGATAGTAGCTCGGTGAGGGCTTCTCCCCTTCCTCATACCAAGGTGCGATGGAACCCCAGCCCAGCAACAGAGCACAAGCCTCGAGCACATCCTCCTCGGAAAGCTCGAGCTCGACAGCAAGGTCGGCCACGGTCACGCGACCATGACGGTAGATAGCCGCGAGCACGCGATCGGCGCACGAGACATCGGTCGGATCCATACCGCAGATGGCAGCGTAGCCACCCAGCAGCAGCGGGGTCACGCCAAACTTGGTTCCAATGCGACGCGACGTGTAATGGATGTCAAAGCGGCACGGCAGGCCCAAAAAGAACTCGGTCACACGGACGCCGCAGGCACGCGCCGCCAAAAAGTGGCCGCCCTCGTGCAAAAACACGAGGACGGAAAGCATCAGCAGGCCCCAAAAGACCGATGAAAGAACGCTCAGAACAGTATCCATAAAACGAAAAAGCAATCCTTATGGGTTAGGAACGGGTTGCGGCGAGCACCTGCGCAGCTTTTTCACGCGCCCACGCATCGATGTCGCGAAGCTGCTCAAACGAATCGACTGCCTGCATATCGTGGGCATCCATACAGGATTCCACAATGCGATCGATATCGGTAAAGCTGCAGCCATCGTGCAGGAAGGCATCAACGGCGACCTCGTTGGCGGCATTGAGCACGCACGGCATGGTGCCACCCGTCTTGCCGGCACGCTCGGCCAGTGCCAGACAGCGGAAGGTATCCATGTCGGCAGCATCAAACGTGAGCTGCCCCAGCTCGCGGAAATCGATACGAGGCGCCGGGGTATCCCAACGCTCGGGATACGAGAACGCGAACTGGATGGGAATACGCATGTCGGAAGCACCGAGATGCGCCATCACAGAGCCGTCGGCGAACTCGACCATAGAGTGAATCTTGGACTGACGCTGCACGACCACGTTAATGAAATCGAGGTCGCAGTTAAACAGATGCATGGCCTCAATACGCTCCAGGCCCTTGTTCATAAGGGTGGCGGAGTCGATGGTGATCTTGGCACCCATGGCCCACGTGGGATGTGCGAGGGCATCGGCACGCGTCACGCAATCGAGCTCGTCGCGTGTGCGGCCAAAGAACGGACCGCCCGAGCAGGTGAGCCAAATACAATGAGCCTCGCGCGGATCCTCCCCCAGATAGCACTGGTAGATGGCGGAGTGCTCAGAGTCGACTGGAATAAGCTGGCCCGGTTGCGCCAACGGCATAAGCAAGTCGCCACCGACGACGAGGGACTCCTTGTTGGCAAGGGCAAGGCGCTTATTTGAGGTCAAGGCCGCATGGCTCGCCTCGAGACCGGCGGCGCCCACAATAGCGACAAGCACGCAGTCGACATCGTCGCGACGCGCGAGCTTGCAAACCGCCTGCGCGCCAACGCCGAGCTTCGTTCCCTCGGGCAACTCCTGCAGCACGGCGTCATCGCCATGAGCGACATCGGCCACGGCAACCGCCGGAACCGAGAACTCGCGGGCAGCGGCAACAAGCTCGGAGGTACTGGAGTTAACGGACAGCGCCGTCACCTGCAGGCGATCGGCATGCTGGCGGCACACATCGAGCGCCTGGGTGCCGATGGAGCCCGTACAACCCAGGATGGCAACACGGAGGCGTCCATCGGGGCCATACGTCGTCTGGAATGACATTACAGCACGCCTCCGATCATCAGCATCAGCTGCGCGGTGATGCAGCCGAAGATAAGCGAATCGCTACGTTCGAGCATGCCGCCGTGGCCCGGGATAAGGTTACCGGAATCCTTAACGCCCACACCGCGCTTGATGCGCGACTCGATGAGGTCGCCGATAACGCCCAAAATGGACACGACCACGCCGCACAGCAGCGCATAGGGCAGGCTGAGTTTGTAGAAGTGCGTCGCCCACAGGATGAGCCAAATCAAAACTGAGCCCAGGATGCCGCCAACAAACCCCTCCCAGCTCTTTTTGGGAGAGATCTTGGGAACCATCTTGTGTTTGCCGATACGGCTACCCACGATGTAGGCAAACGAATCGGAGACCCAAAGGGACGCGCAAACGCCCACCGAAAGCAGGGC
>CATZTY010000183.1 GCA_958424475.1 uncultured Collinsella sp. | reverse complement strand
TGCTGTCCATTTGCGGCACTACGTTTGGCATGTCTGAGGAAGCCCTGCCGTTCTATGCCATCTTCATTCCCATCATGATGGGTATCGGCTATGACTCGATGACGGCATTCATCATCTGCTTCCTTGGTCCCAACCTGGGATATTGTGCTTCGACCATCGACCCGTTTAATGTTTTGATCGCCCAAGGCATCATTGGCATCGAGGGCAATCCGCAACTGTGGCTGCGCGCCGTTTCTTGGGTCATCTTCACTGCCGCCGGTATCGCATGGGCCATGCGCTACGCCATGCGCGTCAAGAAAAACCCCGAGTCGTCCATTACGTACGAGGACGATAAGCTCAAGCGTATTGAGTTTTCCGTGACCGATGCCTCCATCGAGGAAGAGTTCACTATCCGTCAGAAGCTCGTGCTTATCGATTTTGCCTGCGGTATGGGCATTATCGTCTGGGGTCTTGTTACCCAGGGCTGGTACATGAATGAGATTTCCGCCGTGTTCCTTGGCATGGGCTTGCTTGCCGGTATCCTGGGCGGTCTTGACCAGCAGACGATCGCTGAGGAGTTCGTTAAGGGTCTCGCCGACTTTGCGTACGCTGCCATCGTTATCGGTATCGCTCGCGGTATTCTGGTCATCGCCGAGGGTGGCATGATCATCGACACCATCCTCCAGGCGCTCGCTACTGCGCTCGCCGGTGCACCCGCCGCCGTCTACACCACGTTTATGTATATCGTCCTTGGCCTGCTCTCTTTGCTGGTTCCCTCGAGTTCTGGCCTGGCGGCGCTCACCATGCCCGTTATGGGCTCCCTGACCGAGCTCATGGGCCTCAATCCCGAGGCGGCCGTCACCGCGCTCCAGTTTGCCAACCAGACCATCAACACCATCAGCCCCGTGGCGGGCATGACGGTCGCCGGCCTTGCCGTGGCTAGGATTTCGTTTGGCCAATGGTGGAAGACCATTTGGAAGTTCTTCATTTTCATGGTCGTCTTTGGCCTGATCGTAACGGCAATCTCTGGCATGCTTCCGGTGTAGGTGGTTGTGATGTCTGATCGTTTGACGGTCCTGACGTCTAAGAGCGTCTTTACCTGTACGGGGGACCTGCCGTTTGAAGGTTTCGTAGCGGTCCGTGGCAATCGAATTGAGGCTGTTGGCACCAAGTGTGAGGTAGCTTCGTATTTGACCCAGGCGGACGAGGTGGTTGACCTGGGCGACCGCACTGTCATGCCTGGCCTGATCGATGTGCATACCTTCTATACAGGTTGGGCGCTGCGGACGTTGGGGTCTGATCTGTCCGGCGTCGCTGATGCCAAAGAGGCCGTGTCGCTCTTGCGTGCATGGAAAGAAGATCATCCGGATTGCGCGGCGGCTTTTGGCCACAACCTGCCCGAACCGTTGGCATCGGATGCCGAGAACGCAAATACGGCAGCTGTGTTTGACGATTGTTTTGGCGATATCCCTGTCGTCTGCTTTACACCGGGTGCGGAGACCTGCGTTCTCAATGCTGCCGCCAGTGCGCGATACGGCTTTACGCCCCAGGCGTGCTATGCCGAGAAGATCTGGCGCATGATGAGCGATTTCCTCGCGCTGCCCGAGGTGCGTGCCGGGTATTCGGACTACATGAGCATGCTTAACGAGCGCGGCGTTACCGCCATCAAGGAAATGGCGTTTGATGACTACTACGGCTTTGCCGACGAAATGGCTCGCCGTGAGGAATCTGGTGAGCTGACGGTTCGCGTCTCTATGATGTCGCAGCCGGTGGGTGCCGGTGCAAATCTGTCATATGCCCGCGAGGCACGAGAGCGCTTCCGGGGATCGTTCGTTCGTTTTTCTGGCTTCAACCGTATGACCGATCGCGGCGTATGGGCGGGGCTTGCCGAGATGATTGACCCCTATGAGGACACGGCCGATGCGGGCGCTGCCGGCAAGACGGTCGTCGAGGAGCCAGAGTGGGATCTGATTGAAAGCGAGCTGCGTGCAATTGATGCTGACGGCTTCCGATATTCCTTGCATTGCCAGGGCGATGGCGCCGTTCGTCGCACCGTGGCGCTCTATGCCTCGCTGCCTCGAGACGAGCATGGACGGATGCTTCGCCGCCATGCGATTACCGATCTCGAGAACTCTGACCCGACCGATCTTGTCGAGTTTGGCAAGTTGGGTGGAATTTGCGAGGTCTATCCGCAGATTCTGACGCTGGACCGGCGCGAGGATTGCCTGTCGATGATGCGTCGACAAATTGGCGAGACGCGACTTTTGCACAGCTGGAATCGCCGCGGCATGGAAGATTCCGGATGCACAGTGTGCTGTGGCACTGATTTACCGCTGCTGATTCCGAGCCTGGGCGAGTCAATCTACAGCGCGTGCGGCGGATTCTTCGCCGACGGACTGCCCGTGAATGAGGTCAACACGCTGACGCTTGTCGAGCTCTTGTGCGCTTGGACTGCCGGGGGCGCGTACGATCTGATGCGCGAAGATGAGCTGGGTACGCTCGAGGTCGGCAAGCTTGCCGATATCTGCGTGCTCGATCGGGATGTGTTTGACCTCGATTATCGCGACGCACGCGATCTTGCGGTTGATATGACGATGTCGGACGGACAAATCGTGTTCGATCGAAATAAGGAGGCATAAGATGTCTGAATCCAAACCGACGCTGCACCGCGAACAGATTGCGGGCATGAATATCCACTACATCATGTGGTCGCTCGATTACTTCCTTGATGTGCAGCAGCGTTTGGGCTTTGAGTCCATTGAGCTGTGGTGTGCGGAGCCGCATGTGACACTCGACCACACGGGCTACTTTGAGGCTGAGGTCCTGGCGAAAAAGGCTGCAGACCGTGGGCTTAGGTATCGTACTCTGTGCCCCGAGAATGTTGTCTATCCTTGGCAGTACTGCGCACGCAAACCGCTGCATGAACAGCGCAGCCTGGCGTACTTTAAGCACGGCATTGAGCTTGCCGAGGTACTTGGGTGCGACCGTATGTCCATCAACTCGGGCTGGGGCGACTGGGACGAGGACCGCGAGGAAGCCTGGAAGCGCAGCCGCGAGCACTTGTCCATTCTGGCGGAGTATGCCGGCGAGCACGGTCTGGTGCTTACGATGGAAAGCCTGCGTCCCGAGGAGAGCAACCTTGTGACGACGGTTTCCGATGCGAAGCGCATGATTGACGAGGTCGCGAGCCCGTACTTACAGCCCATGGTTGATACAACCGCGATGGGCGTTGCAGGCGAGACGCTCGAGGACTGGTTTGCCGCCTTTGGTGATGGGGCAATTCACGAGATGCACTTTATCGACGGTGACCCGTATGGCCATCTGGTGTGGGGCGATGGCAAGCACGATATGGACGCCTTCGTTGCCACACTCAACGTCCATGGTTTCGACGGCATGCTGGGCCAGGAAATTACGGACGGC
>CATZTY010000182.1 GCA_958424475.1 uncultured Collinsella sp. | reverse complement strand
GTACGCCTTTAGCATGTTCTACGAAAACATGTCAGGCTACCTGCGCGGCTTTGGTATCTCGCTCACGCCCGCCCTCATCACCATGATCTGCGTCTGCGGCATCCGCTTCTACTGGGTGTTCTGCGTGTTCCCGCACTTCCGCACCTTTGCAAACATCATGATGGTCTACCCCATCAGCCTGGGCACCACGGCGTTCTTTATGGTCGTGGCGGTACTACTCTGCCACCCGGCACGCACCTATCGCGCCACCCAAGCCAAAGCGACAGCCCGCTAAACACCGCGCTCAACGCCACGCCAGTCATTAATTGACAATATGCGAGCTCATATAGTCGATAAAGCGCCTCGTGGCGATGGGCATGGTGTCCCAGCTGCGCCAGGCGGCCACCACGTCGCGCGAGGGAGCATGCACGATGGGCCGCACACGAATATCGGCTCGCATGCCCTCAACGGTACGGCGATATAGCATACTCACGCCTAGGCCCTCCTCCACCATCGCCATGATGGTATAGTCGTCGGTCACCTCGCTCGTCACGTGCGGCGACAGCCCATGCGCCGCGAATGCATCGAGCACCAGACTCTGTTCGCCCTCATCCAGAAGCACAAACGGCTCGGACGCCAGGTCGGCAAGTGTCACCTTTTCCTTTGCCGCCAGCGGATGCGCGGCCGGCAGCAGTGCCACCAACTCGTCGTGATAGACCACGTGCTTCTCGAGCCCAGCGGTAAAACCGCGTGCCGTAAAGCAAAAGTCAACCACGCCATCGTGCACCCACTGGGCGTTGCGCGTGTAATCGCCCTGCTTGAGGGTAAAGTGCACGCCCGGATGCAGGGCCCCAAAGTCGCGGATCACGCGCGGCAGCACGGTACGACTCACGTTGGTAAACGTCGCAATACGAATATCAGTCGAGGAGAGCCCCAGCAGCTCCTGGCGCTTGCCCTCAAGCTCGGCCTCGGCAGTTACGATTTGGCGCAGATACGGCAGATACTGCTTGCCGTCGCGCGTAAGCGACACGCCCTGCTTGCCGCGCTCGATAAGCGTGGTGCCCAGCTCGCGCTCGAGTGCCTTGACGGCCTGGCTCACCGCACTTTGCGTATAGCCTAGCTCGTCGGCCGCGCGTTTCAGGCTGCCGCAATCGACCACCATACACGCAATCTGATACCGCGATGCCATCGTGCCTCCCCATCGATGTAGCCGTAAAACGTTTTGCCAGGGCTTTTTCTTCCGACATTAGCATTTCTTAATCATACTGAAGATACATTCGCTTTACTACATCCAAATCTGGGAGCAGAATCCTTTTTACGAAACCGTTCTGCAACAAAAGGAGTCCCATGGATCGCAAAAAAGCAATCGCGCTCTCATTTTCCGTTCCCGTCGCATGGGGCTTTTCGTACCCCCTCATGAAGATCGGCATGGACAGCATGAACGCCACGAGCATCGTTGCGCTGCGCTGCATCATCGCCTTTGCGGCCTGCCTGCTGCTCTTTCACAAACGCACTTTCCGCATCAATCGCGACCTTATGGTTCGCGCCGCCATCATCGGTGCCATCATGGCAACCGAGCTCACCTGCATGTGTCTGGGCTCCAGCCTCACTTCTGCCTCCACCGCCGGCTTTTTACAGAGCCTGACGGTCGTGATTGTGCCGTTTGCCAACGCCGCCCTGCTGCGCCGCGCCCCCGAGCGCAAAGTGCTCGTCGGCACCGCCATCGTCACCTGCGGCATGCTGCTGCTCTCGGGCGCCGACTTCACTAGCCTGAACCCGGGCGCGCTCATCATGCTGTTCTCCGCCTTTGTCTACGCCGGACACATCATTGTCGCCAAGCGGTTTGTCGAAGAAGTCGATCCGCTGGCTCTGGGCGTTTGGCAGCTGGGCTTTGGCGGCTTATTCTCGGGCATCGCCGCATTCACCTTTGGCGGTTTCACGCTTCCCGGCACGCCGGGCGAGGTCGTGGTCGTCGTCGCACTCGCACTCATCTGCTCTGCCTACGGCTTTATCACCCAGACGCTCGTGCAGCCCCACGTGCCCGCCGAGACCACTGGCTTCGCCTTCTCGCTCGAGCCGGTCTGCTCCGCCGTCTTTTCGTTCTTCCTAGTCGGCGAGGTCCTGAGCCCCATCGCCTTCTTTGGCGCCGCCCTCATCCTAACCGGCGTCATGGTGGCAACCGTCGAGCTTCCGCGCCTCCGCGCACATGGACAGGCTCACATGGCAGGAGCGCCCGAGCGCGTCTCGTAATCCCCACTCCTTATACAGCCGCGGCATAAAGGCAACCGGTGCGCCTTTACAATAGATGCCAGCAGAGCATCTGACGTAAAGGAGCCCCATGGACGCCGCGACCCGCGACCGCAACATAGCAACTTGGTTGGGCAATGCGCCGCAGCCGGTACGTGACACTACGAACCAGCTGCTCGAGCGCATCGCCCTTTTGCGTGCCGAGCAGACTATCTACCCGGCACAAGACGACATCCTCAATGCCCTCGCCTACACCCCGGCCGACCAGGTCAAAGTTGTCATCTTGGGTCAAGACCCCTATCACGGACCCAACCAGGCCATGGGACTGTCGTTCTCGGTCCCCGCGACGCAAACCAAGTTGCCGCCGAGCCTGCGCAACATCTATAAAGAACTCAAAGCCGATCTGGGTTGCCCCATTCCCGCCACGGGAGACCTAACCCCATGGGCACAGCAGGGCGTCCTACTTCTCAACACCACGCTCACCGTGCGCGAGCATGCCGCCAACTCGCACGCCAAACTGGGCTGGAGCACGCTCACCGACTACGTTATCGAACGCTGCTGTCAGCTGCCCCAGCCGGTAGTCTTTTTGGCATGGGGCCGCTTTGCCCAGCAGATGGTCGAAGGCAAACTCGCCGCGACCGGCGCGGGCAAGGCGACCGGCAAGTTCTGCCTGGCCTCCACGCACCCCTCGCCGCTTTCGGCCAACCGTGCCACGGCAGAACTCCCCGCCTTTATGGGGTCGCGTCCCTTCTCGGCAGCCAATCGGCTACTCGAACAGCACGGCTCGACCCCCGTCAACTGGACTTGCCTCGGCTAAAAATCGATACATCAAAAACGCGCCCGACGGCTTTCCATCGAGCGCGTTTCCTATTCGGGCCAAATAAATTGCGTGCGGCCGGCCTCGCCGCCATCGATCAACAGACTCTGTCCGGTCATAAACCGGTTGGTCACGCCCACAAAGTAGATCCACTCGGCGATCTCTTGGGCGGTGGCCCAGCGTTTAAGCGGCGTGAGCTCCATAATCTGATTCCACAGGCGCTCGTCTTCCATCACGCAACGGTTGAGCGGCGTGATAACGCCGCCCGGGTCCACACTGTTGGCGATGGCCTGCGGCGCCAGGCGGTTTGCAAGGTTCTTGGTGTACGCGATAACGCCGCCCTTGCTGGCAGCATA
>CATZTY010000181.1 GCA_958424475.1 uncultured Collinsella sp. | reverse complement strand
GAAATGATGTTCTTGAGCTCGACGGCGGCGTGGTCGTTACCGATACCGATCTTCATGGATGGTTCCTCTCTGGTCTGTGCGGCGCAAATGCTAAAGGTGTTTACCGCGTTCGACTGCATGATAGCGCGACTTTTGCGTAAACGCTCGGGCGTTTTTTGGTCAAACGCTTTAGCATGCAACAAGACCGGCTTTTCATGAATGAATGCCGTCAGATTGCGCTTAAGCGCCGTCCGTCGGAACCATGGTTGCGGTTTCTGATGCATTGTTATCAAATAAAAGAGTTAACTCTTTTTGAGAGCCCAGTCCGTTATACAAGTAGGAGATACCTATGCCTGCCGATTCCCTTCGTGATACCGCGTTTTGCGATGTTTTGAACCGCGAGCTTGTCTGTGCGCTCGGCTGCACCGAGCCTATTGCCGTTGCCTATGCAGCGGCGCTGGCGAGCCAGACGCTCGGTTGCGAACCCGATCATATGGATGTCTCCTGCTCGGGCAACATCATCAAGAACGTTAAGAGCGTGACCGTGCCCAATTCGGGCGGTATGCACGGTATTGAGGCGGCGGCCGTGCTGGGTGCCGTGGGCGGCGACGCCAAGAGCGCGCTTGAGGTGCTCGAGAGCGTTGACGATAAA
The DNA here is from genome assembly GCA_958424475.1 of uncultured Collinsella sp. GTDB lineage: Bacteria > Actinomycetota > Coriobacteriia > Coriobacteriales > Coriobacteriaceae > Collinsella. The sequence goes on along the minus strand of CATZTY010000181.1, from coordinate 2,792 downwards.
GACCGTGCTCGTGTGGCCGAGCTCCTCGCCGATGCCGGCTACTGCGATGTGTCGCTTGTCGAGGGTGTGCCCAACCTCTACATCAAGGTGACTGCCACAGCCGGGGGCCATACCGCAGTCGTCGAGATTACCGACCACCACACCAATGTCACGTGCCATACGCTCGACGGTATTCCGGTATGCGGCAAGTCGGCGGGGGAGTGTGCCGCCTGCGCCGAGCGCGTTATGGCCGAGCGTGCGGCAGATAGCGCTGACACGCCCATGTCGATTGAGTCCATCATCGACTTTATTGAGGACGGCGACATCGATGGTGCCCGCGCTGCCGTTGAGCGTCAGATTGAGCTGAACGGCGCGATCAGCGCCGAGGGCCTGGCGCACGCTTGGGGTGCCGAGGTTGGCCGCACGCTGCTGGGTGCTCGTGCCGATGACGTCGCCTGCCGTGCCCGCGCCCGTGCGGCCGCCGGGTCCGACGCCCGCATGAACGGCTGTGCGCTGCCGGTCGCCATTGTGTGCGGCTCGGGCAACCAGGGCATTACCTGCGCACTGCCCGTTATGGAGTATGCCGAGTACCTGCGCTGCGACCACGATCGCCTGGTGCGCGCCGTGATGCTGTCCGATCTTATCGCTGTGCATATCAAGAGCTATATTGGTGCGCTCTCGGCGTTTTGCGGTGCTATTTGCGCCGCGTGTGGCGCCGGCGCTGCGATTACCTGGCTGTGTGGTGGCACGCGCGAGCAGATTGGCGCGACGGTTTCGAACACACTCGGTAACGTGGGCGGCATCGTGTGCGATGGCGCCAAGGCAAGCTGTGCCGCCAAGATTTCCGCTGCCGTTGATGCGGCGATTCTAGGTCACGATATGGCCATGCAGGGTCGTGGCTTCCGCGCCGGCGAGGGCCTGATCCAGGATACCGTCGAGCAGACAATCGCCAGCATGGGCTACGTGGGCCGTGTGGGTATGAAAGATACTGATGTCGAGATCCTCAACATCATGATCGGCAAGACTCGAGTCTGTTAGTTATTGGTTCCGCCGTTCTACCGAACGGCGGACCGGCCGACGCTGCAAGCCCGCCAGAGCGGCAATCTGCCTTTCAACTTCGGCGACATGACCAGAAGGTCAATGCCGCCTTGTTTCAAGGCACCTTGCTCGCTCTGGCGGGCTTTCGCTGTCGTTGCCATAACATCGGCGTTGTCTTTGTAATGTGACAAGGGACGGTCTATTTGTCACATTTTTCTCAACCTGCGGCGCTATTTTGTTTGGTGGGAGGGGTCCTATGACAGTTCGTCGGCTACTTGGTGTTCGTAGAAGGCTTCTACTACGGCGTTGAAATCGCGGGCGAAGTCTTCCATGGTTCCGTGCCAGGTGGCTCGGCCGGGTTTTCCCTGGCCAACATAGGCAGTTTGAATGCCGCAGGCGGGGCTAGGGAAGTCGCGCTTGGGATCGTTGCCCACCATAAGGACCTCGTGTGGGTCGAGTCCCATCACCTGAAGCTGCTCGAGATAGTAGGTGGCATCGGGCTTGCAGCGGGTGGTGTTTCCCATGTGCGTGACGAGCTCAAAGGGGGCGTCGGCCAGGTCGCCCCAACCCATGCGGCACTCGATGGCCCCCTGGGGAAAGCTGGGGTTGGTAAAGAGCGCGCAGCGCAGTCCTGCGTCCTGTACGGCCTGGAGAGCGGCGTGTGCGCCCGGCATGGCGTGGGCGTTGATGACATCGTCGTTCTTGTACGGAAGCACTTCGCGGTCGTAGTAGGTAAACGCCTCGTAGATGAGGGGATCGGAGAGGCAGATGCCGCATCGGCGCTCGACCTCGGTGCGGTAAAATTCAAGATTGGTGCGGTTGTCCGTGCCGCTTCGGCGGTTGGCGTTGAGGTCGACCAGAATGGTGCCGAGGCGCGCCATCGTGCCACCGCGGCTGCGGCGTCCGATATCCGCGAGCATCGACGATACATCCTTAAAATAGCGAAGGATGAACGCGTTGAGGTTGATGCTGAGAAGCGTCTCGTCCATATCGAAAACGACTGCTTTGAGCACGCGGGCACCTTTCTCGATAAATCGTTCCAGAATCGTTGCTCCGGATACTTTACCCCAAAGCCGTATGCCTAACTGCCTATCGTCAACTTATGGAGACGGTCGTCCACAAGATTGCGAAAAAGTCTCCATACGAGTAAAAAATCGCAGTTCACGCTTGAAATCGAAATGATTTCCCCGTAACCTATACGAACGTGATTGCATAAGCGTCACATTAGTATCTGTCGGCTCCCGAGTGTTCCTAAACGTTGTGTGCTTGTCGCACCCTTCTGTAGGTCCTAGCAATCGGGGCCCCGTAGTTCGAAAGGGGTCCACCTTTGAGTGAGATTCAGAACTCGTCCATTTTCTCTCTTGACGATGTCAACGAGGAGGAGATGAACAACCTCATCGACGGTACGATTACCGACTTTGATGAGGGCGATCTCGTTAACGGCACTGTCGTTAAGATCGAGCATGACGAGGTGCTCGTTGACATCGGATTCAAGTCCGAGGGCGTTATCCCGGTCCGCGAGCTGTCCATCCGCAAGGACGCTAACCCTGCAGACATCGTTGCACTCGGTGATCCCATCGAGGCTCTGGTTCTCCAGAAGGAGGACAAGGACGGTCGTCTGGTCCTGTCCAAGAAGCGTGCCGAGTACGAGCGTGCTTGGAACCGCATCGAGGAGAAGTTCAACTCCGGCGAGAACGTCGAGGGCGAGGTTATCGAGGTTGTCAAGGGCGGCCTGATCCTCGACATCGGCCTGCGTGGCTTCCTGCCCGCTTCCC
>CATZTY010000180.1 GCA_958424475.1 uncultured Collinsella sp. | reverse complement strand
CAGCGCCGGCCCGTGCAGGTACGTGCCGATGACGCCCTTGTAGATCAGACCCTCAAGGCCATCGTCGCCGTTGTTGCCGGTGCCCGTGACGACGGACGTTCCGAGCGGCGTGGCATCGGCGTCCAAAAGCGTGCGGCCGCCATGGTTCTCGAATCCCACAAAGGGCTCGGGTGCCAGGTCGGTTTTGACGGCTACGTTGCCGATCAGGCGGTCGGAGCCGCGTACGGTTTCGGCGGCAATGACCCCCAGACCCTCAATGCGATTCTCACCCATATAGTACGAACGGCCGAGCAGCTGATAGCTGCCGCAGATGGCGAGCAGCGAACCGCCATCCTCAACATAGGATGCGACCTTGTCTTTTTGAGCGAGCAGCTCGTGTGCCACGGCTAGCTGGTCGCGGTCGGAGCCGCCACCCATCATGACGATATCGGCATCGGTGAGATCGAGTGATTCGCCCATACGGACCTCGTCCACGCGCACGGGAATGCCACGCCAGGCGCAGCGGCGCTCGAGGGCGATGACGTTGCCGCCGTCGCCGTAGAGGTTAAGGGCATCGGGATACAGGTATACGATGCGCAGTGGGCGCGAAAGCTCGACTGGCGCGATGCCGACGGGGACGGCACTGCCATCGGCACACGTTGCAGCGCGGGCAGCAACCGTGGCTGCATCGGCACCCTTCAGCCCATCGAGTTCTTTGACCAGCGGCGGGAAGGCCGTGTAGTTGGCGACGGCATAGAAAGTGTCGCCTGCGGCTTCATCCGCAACGGCGCCAATTGCCTGCGCGACGTCCGAGATAATCGTGGCATCGATGCCGGCGTACTTGAGGCGTACCTGCATGTCGTGCGCACGCGTGCCTCCGGCAAAGGCGACAAGACCCGGTGTGTCGGCGATGCGCTCGAAGTCGACGTCGTAGATCCACGATACATCGTGGCCGTCGGCATCGTTGTCGTTGAGGAAGAAAGCGCAGAGTCTGCCGCCTGCCGTCTTGATGGACTGGATTTGTCGATCGAAGCCTACGGGATTCTTGGCCAGGTTGGCCTCGACGGCGCGGCCGGCGATATCCCAGCGGCCCATGCGTCCGCCGGCGGGGACGTAGGCATCGAGCGTGGGCTGCAGGTGCGCCGTATCCACGCCTAACTCATGTGCGGCAAAGAATGCAGCAGCAACGTTGTAGACCATGTACAGGCCGTTGTAGCGCGTGGCGATGTGTACGGCAGCCGCGTCGGACGCAGATCCAAAGACCAGGTCAAAGCCGTAGCCGTCGCAGCCGAGCTCCACGCCCGTCACACGGCGGACCAGTGCGGGGCGTGCCCAACCGCACGAGGGGCAATGGTAGGCGCCGAGTTGACCATACTGCACATAGTCGTACTCCAACGGGGCGTTGCACTGCGAGCAAAAGCGCGAGTCGCTAATACGGTCGGACTCGGTGTTGGTGGCGCCGTCGATGCCAAAGGCGATGCTTGCATTGGGAACGCGTGCGGCGATCGCGGCACACAGCGGGTCGTCTGCGTTGTAGATGAGCGTTGTCGTTGGAGAGAGCTCCAACGCATGGGCGATGACGTCTTGGGTATGGTCGATCTCGCCATAGCGATCCAGCTGATCACGGAACAGGTTGAGCAGCACGAAGTACGTCGGCTTGAGCTTGGGCAGAACGCGTACGGTGTAAAGCTCATCGCACTCAAAAACGCCCACGCGCTTGCCGCCGCCGGCTCGCTTGAGGCCGCTGCGCGCTTCGAGCAGTGCGCCCACCACGCCCGGCTCCATGTTGTTGCCGGCGCGGTTGCATACCACGGTGGCGCCGCTGGCGGCAACGGCGTCGGCGATGAGGTTGGAGGTGGTGGTCTTGCCGTTGGTGCCGGTGATCACCACGCTGCGGTCGACAAGGCCCGCGAGGTCGTTCAGCAACTCGGGGTCGATCTTCATGGCGATGCGGCCGGGGAGTACGCCGCCCTGGCGCTTAAGGACAGAGCGCAGTCCCCAGCGAGCGATATCGCTCGAGGTGCAGGCAAGAGATGAGCGGAGGTTCATGAATCCGTTCCTAACGTAAACGACATGGTCGGGTCGAGTGCGTCACTAAAATCCGTAGCGGCGCGCAAATTCCTGGGCAAGCTGCGATACATCTTCGCAGGCGTTGGCCCAGGGGGCAAAGTCGGGGGTATCCGAGATGATGCCGTCCGCTTCCCAAACGGCCTGGTGCGAAAGATCCCAGGGATCGCGTGGCTCGGGCCGGCAGGGAAGGTACGGTGTCTGGTACATGGGGTTCAGCAAGAAGAACGCACCGCCCTCGCAACGGTTGGCAAACTCACGCAGCGCGCGTGTCGCCGGGCGCATCTTGTTTGTTTTGAACAGCAGAATCGTGCGGGCGAGCAGATACCAAGGAGAGTTCTCGAGCGCGTCAGCCCCGATCTCTTCCTCGAGCTGGTGGGCCAGGGCAAAAAAGCCGTTCTGGTCTTCCAGGCGAGCGAGGGCGAGCAACACGGTGCCTGCGGCTCGGGTGGGGTAGCCTTCCGCCTTAAGAACACGGCGGGCGTAGTTGGCGGCAGCACGGTAGCGAGCGCTCGCCATGCACAGCTGCGAGATGGCCTCGAGTGTGTGAAGCCACCCGATAAGAGCCGGCTCGCTCACGGTGAGCTCTGCCGCCGTCACACCGTCCGTCAAAACCTTATTGGCCCAGTAGTGCGGGGCTTCCATGTCGAACCCGGGCACGCTTTGCTGCAGGTAATCGGTTGTGGTCGCCTCGAGCTTCATCAGGTCGCCCAGGCAGGCGTCAACGGGCGTGTCAGCCAGGATGATGGCGAGCAGCTGGGCATCGAGGACATACGCATCGACGCGGACAATCTTGAGCAGCTCATCGCGCATGTCGTCGAACAGACGATTGCGCGTCTGCTCGAATTCCTCGTCGCTGCCCATGTCCTCGATGCGATGGAGCTCGTCGAGCAGGTGGCGATGAACACCGGCATAGGACAGCAGCGCCTGGGCATGCTCGGACTGCGCGTACTTTTGGGGATTCGCACTCATGTCGTTATGGACAAGCTCGCGTGCTGCATCGGTGAGCTCGGGGTGCGACGCAACGTAGGCGCGCTCCAGGTAGGCGGGGATGTAGACGCTCGGATCCATTAGAGGTCTCCTCCCTTAAACGGCAAACCCTGCTCGGCCGCCCGCAGTATGCGCTCATCGATTTGGGAACGCACGATATCGTTGGTGGCGACCCAGGCGGCAAAACTGGCGTTGTCGGGGGCGCCCAGGCCCTCCTGCAGTACCGGCGTCGCCTCGGACAGCGCAAGGACAAGTTCGTCGGTGGAGCCCACACCCACGTTGACGCGGGCATAGACGCCATCGGGAAACTCGGTTTGGAAGTAGAGTGCCTCGGCTGCGTGCGGACACGAGCGCGCAAGGATGCGCAAATAGTGCTCGGCGCCCTCGTAG
>CATZTY010000179.1 GCA_958424475.1 uncultured Collinsella sp. | reverse complement strand
GAAAGCGGACTGTAAATCCAGTCAGTAAGCTCCGGCGCGGGCCACCACTCGGTCTTGGAGGCGGTGCCCTCGTCGGCGGCCTTCATGCGCTCGATCAGATTGGCGAGCGCCGTGAACTGCCTGCCCGCGATGGATTGGGAAAACGCCGTGAACTCGGTTGTCTCGGCCGCAATATGACGCGCCGCCAAACGGGCAGCGAGTTCACCGAACAGCTGGGGAGCCCGGGCAGACACCACGAGCACGCGCACGGGATCCGCGGACGCCGTGACACCGCCGTCGACCGCGGCGTCCTCACACGTTTTTACCAGTCCATCGATTGCATCCACATAGGCGTGGGCGCGGGCGTGAGGGCCGGCAACCTCTACAAAGGTAGGCTGAGCGGCGGACTCGGAGGCAGTCTGGGGCGCGGCGGCACCCTCCCCCAGCGGCGCGGCCTCAAACAGCACACCGCGGGCATCAAAGGCGGCAGCAAGTTCCTCGCGCATTGCCGCCTGCTCGCGGGCAAGCAGCACAACGACCTCTCCCCCATTGTTCGCCACGGCCGACAGCAGCTCGAGCAGGCCGTGCGTAAACGATGTGATACCGCGCACACATACCGCGCGGGCGCACGCCGGAAGGTTGTCGGCCAGCACCTCGGCCATAAGGTCAGCCGCCTCGCAGGGCTCGATCATGTCTCGACGGTCCAAGCCGCTCGCATAGGCACTCAACAGCTCAAACACGCGAGCCTCGGCGTCGCTCTTGGGATCGGGCTGGCAAACGTCGCCGCAGCAGCGCTCGACCGTCGTCCCCGCCACACCCGGCAGCACATCGCGGGCCATGCGCGCAAGCATGCGCACCGTGCCCTGACTGCGCGAAAGCGGCTGCAGGTCGGCATCGTCGCGACGGGCGATCATGTCCGAGAACAGCATCTGGCGTTGCATGTTGTCGACAAAGCTGCGGCCATCGCCCATAAGCTCCCACAGCGAACGAAGCCACGACGCGGGGGTTTTGTAGTCAACGCCCAGCGAGGCGCCAGCAACCGCAGCATCGTGACGGCACACGTCGAGCTCGGCAAACGAGGGCGCCAGCATAACGGCACGCCCGTGGCGGGCAACCAGGTCGGCGAGCAACGCCGCCTCGGCATCACTCAAGTCCGTACCGGTATTGGTGGTATAGATTCGAACAGGCATGGTCCTCCACTCAAACCGTTCGCAATAATCAATGCATCCATCCTACCCGCCCACGCGGACAGATTTGCCCCACGCCAACAGATTTGATCCCTTGGGGACGGAGGAAAACGGATCACGGGGGGGCTAGTCTAACCCAGTAATCCGTTTTCCTCCGTCCCCAAGGGATCAAAAAACCGCCCCCGGAGGGACGGTTCTTCGTAATTCAATGTTGTCGCTGGCCTACTCGCCATCCTCCAACTTAATGAGGATCTTGCGGTAGCCACCGTACTCGCCGTTCAGCGCCTTTGAAACGCGGCTCACCGTGGTGGACGAAGCGCCGGTACGGGCCTGAACCTCAACATAAGGCTCGCCCTCGTCCAAATAGCGCGCAACCTGCAAACGCTGAGAAAGGTCGCAAATCTCGCGCGGCGTGCAGATATCGGTCAAAAACGCTTGGATATCCTTCTCGTCGTCCAAAAGGCTAAATGCGTGGACCAGCTGCTTGACATCAGGCTTGTCAAACATGTTCTCGATATTCATCGATCACCGCCAAACCCGCCAAAAGGCATCGAAGTTGATACTGACATCGGGCATCGTTCGCCCGTTCTATGCAATAGGGCAACGCCTGTGGCTTTTGCCCGTAGCAGTGTAGCACACCACCAAACTAAAGCGACAAGACTCTCTGCCAGCGGCGCGTTTTTCAGGACGAACGCCGTTTAGAAACCGTATGCGCACGTAAGCTCCACGAATATTTGAGACAATGGGCGCCCAAACACCGCGGCGCGCCCGCGCAACCATCCAGGTCGCCGCCGCAAGCCGCTTCACGCGACGCCAGCAACCCCGGCGCAAGAAAGGATTCACGCCATGCGCTTTATGCTTAACTGGCTCTTCACCTCGATCGCCATCGCGATCGCCACGTTCCTCGTCCCCGGTATCCAACCCTTCGGCTTTGCCGAGACCTGGGTCTGCTTTGCCTTTGTGGGACTGTTCCTGAACATCGTCGATTCGTTCGTCAAACCGTTCCTCACGGTCATCTCGCTGCCGCTCACGATCATTACGCTGGGCATTTTCCAGCTTGTCGTCAACAGCTTTATGCTTGAGCTCGCGAGCTACCTGTCGGTCAACCTGCTGGGTGTCGGCATCTCCATCGCCAGCTTTGGATCGGCCTTTATGGGCAGCATCCTGGTATCCATCACGCGCAGCATCCTCGACAGCATCGCCGAGGACTAAAACGGCCACTCAGGCCGCGTCCGTCTCAACAGCCCAAAACGAAGGCCGCCCATCGCAAAAATGGGCGGCCTTCTTATTTGTAAAGTCTCAAAGGGCGAGAGAATCTACCATTTCCACCCCGTCCCCAAATGGCAGGTGTGGGTTAGATGACGTAGTCGTAGCCATGGTTGGGAGCGACTAGTTGATCGAGCGTCACACCGTCGAGGTAGTCGTTGATGAGCTTGTCCAGGTTCTTCCACACGTCGAGCGTGGGGCACTCATCCGAGCGTGAGCAGCCCTTGCAGTCGCCATCCAGGCATGCAACCGGTGCCAGACTGCCCTCGGTCAGGCGCAGGATCTCGCCCACCGTGTACTGCTCGGGCGGGCGCGTGAGCACGTAGCCGCCGCCCTTGCCGCGCATGCCCGAAAGCATGTTGGCGCGCACGAGCGTAGCCAAGATGTTCTCGAGATATTTCTCGGAAATCCCCTGTCGCGCCGCGATCTCTTTGAGCGGGATGCGACCGGCCGCCTGGTGCTCGGCCAGATCGACCATAACGCGCAGGGCATATCTGCCCTTTGTAGAAACCAACATGTATAGTGCTGCCTTTCGGTCATTTAGTCCGTAGAAATTCTAGCCGAAAAATTGGTTTTGAAAATACCCGTTCCGGTCAAGATGGTTAATCAGCTCGTAATAATCTTCTATTTCCTATTGCATTACTAGGCTTTAGTGTCTAGTATGCTTCCCAACAGCTAAACGAACAACCTATAAGGTTTATGGGTTTAGCTGCTACACGCACCGTGAAACCACACGGCAACCAGCAACTTGAACACTTTGGAGGTTCACCATGAGCAAGGTTTACACGTCCATCGATCAGCTTATCGGCCACACCCCGCTCCTGGAGCTCACTCACTTTGAGGCCGACGAGGACCTCAAGGCTCGTGTGCTCGTCAAACTCGAATACTTCAACCCCGCCGGCTCCGTCAAGGACCGCGTCGCCAAGAACATGATTGACGAGGCCGAGAAGGAAGGCAAGCTCGTGCGCGGCGGCGACTACACCATCATCGAGCCCACGAGC
>CATZTY010000178.1 GCA_958424475.1 uncultured Collinsella sp. | reverse complement strand
AATTCATGCTCATGAGCGCCACGCTCGGCGATGTCACCGCAATCGCCGCCTCGCTCGAGCAACACACCGGCGCTACCTGCGACTTGGTCGTCGATGCCCCACGCCCCGTGCCGTTGAGCTACGACTACGTGACGACCTCGCTCGAGGGCACCGTCGAGCTCGCTATGCGCCGCGGCGAGGCCCCGCTCTATATCGTGCACTTTAGCCAGGATGCCGCACTTGCGACGGCACAGTCGCTCGCCAATTTTGGCATCGCCAGCAAGGAGCAGCGCGAGGCCATCAAGGAGGCGGCCAAGGGAACGAGCTTCTCGACGGCCTTCGGCAAGATCCTCAAGCGCTTGCTCGGCTGCGGCGTCGGCGTGCACCATGCCGGCATGTTGCCGCGCTATCGCCTGTTGGTCGAGCGCTTGGCGCAGCAGGGCCTGCTGCCCGTCATCTGCGGCACCGATACGCTCGGCGTCGGCATCAACGTACCCATCCACACCGTGGTGCTCACCGCGCTCACCAAGTTCGACGGCTACAAGATGCGTCGCCTGCGCGCCCGTGAGTTCCATCAAATTGCCGGTCGCGCCGGGCGCTCGGGCTTTGATACCGAGGGTATGGTGATCGCCGAGGCCCCGGAGCACGAGATCGAGAACGCCAAGCTCATGGCCAAGGCGGGCGACGACCCCAAGAAGCTCCGCAAGATTAAAAAGAAAAAGGCCCCCGAGGGCTTTGTCACCTGGAACAAGCAGACCTTTGAGCGCCTGATCGAGACGCAGCCCGAGACACTCAAGCCGCGCCTGCGCATCACGCACTCCATGGTGATTAGCGTGGTCGAGCAGGGCGGCGATGCCCGAGCCCGCGTACACGACCTCATCGAGACGAGCCTGCAGACTCCCGAGGAAAAGGCTAAGCTCGAGGTTCGCGCCGACGAAATCTTCGCCACGCTCATCGATTCCGGCGTCGTCGTTCGCACCGAGGTGCCGCCCGCGCCCGACGCCCCGACTGACGCCGCGCCAGACATCGACTATGCGCTGACGGTCGATCTGCCCGAGGACTTCGCACTCGATCAGCCGCTCTCGCCGTTCTTGCTTGCCGCGTTGGAGCTGCTCGATCCCGAAAGCGAGACCTATACCATGGATCTGATCTCGATGGTCGAAGCAACGCTCGAGGATCCCAAGCAGGTGCTGCGCGCACAGGAGCGCGCCGCACGCGATCGCGCTATGGCCGAGATGAAAGCCGACGGCATCGAGTATGAGGAGCGCTTGGAGCGCATTCAGGACGTCACGTATGAAAAGCCGCTCGAGGATTTGCTCGACGCCGCTTTTGACAAGTACTGCCAGGAAGTGCCCTGGGCCAACGACTACCAGCTCTCTCCCAAGAGCGTCCTGCGCGATATGCTGGAAAGCGCGAGCGATTTTAAGGGTTACATTCAAAAGCTCGGCATCGCCCGCTCCGAGGGCATTTTGCTGCGCTACCTGGCAGAGGCCTACCGCTCGCTCGACCGCACCGTGCCCATCGAGAAGCGCGACGAGCGTCTGCGCGACATTATCTCGTGGCTGGGCTTTGTGGTGCGCTCGGTGGACTCGAGCCTGGTGGATGAGTGGGAGAACGCCGGCAACCCGGCAGCCCTCGATGCTGCGCCGCCGCAGGGCATCGACGAGGTCGTGGCGGACCGCCGCGGCTGCACGCTGTTGGTGCGCAACGCGCTCTTCCGCCGCGTGACCCTTGCCGCCCGCGAGCACGTTCGCGACCTGGGCGAGCTCGACGACGACTGGGGCATGAGCGAGATCCGCTGGCAAAAAGCACTCGACGCTTACCACGAGCAGCACGAGGAAATCCTCACCGACGGAGATGCCCGCAGCGCCGCGATGTTTTCCATCGACGAGTCCGACGAGAAGACCGCGCACGTATGGCACGTGCACCAGATCTTTGCTGACGAGGATGGCGACCACGACTTTGGCATCATGGGCGATGTCGATCTGGACGCCACGCAAGACGGCGGCGAGGTCATCTTCAAGAACTACCGCGTCGGCTTTATCGAGGATTTGCTCGAGGACTAGCCCAGCGTGGCGGAACGAAACGAAGCGGGACCGCTGGCAGCATCGTCAGCGGCCCCGCTTTTTTGCACTATATGCTATCCCCTACTCGGCATCCTCGACCTCATACGAATCCGCCTCGGCTGGCTCATCGCCCGCGTCTGTTGCACCCTCGCGCGCCTCGTCAAACGCCGCCTTCATGGTCTTGTTGCCCCAGGTGAGCTTACGAATAGTAAGCTCATCGGCCTTGTTGTGGGCCAGACGCAGATTCTCGGTACTGCGACGCAGATCATCCTTGGTCTTCTCGAGCTGCTTAATGGCAGCATCAATCTCCTTGATCGCCGACTCGAACTGCTTGCTCGCCAAGTTGTAGTTGCGCGAGAAGCCGTCCTTGAACTTTTCCATCTTGGCTTCGAAGTTCGTGACGTCGATATTCTGCTGCTTGTACTCCGCTAGCTCCTGCTTATAGCGCAGCGAACCCATGGCGGCGTTGCGCAGCAGCGTGATCATGGGAATGAAGAACTGCGGACGGATCACGTACATCTTCTCGAAGCGATAGCTCACGTCCACGAGGCCGGCGTTGTAAAGCTCGCTCTCGGGTTCGAGCAACGTGCAGAGCACCGCGTACTCGCAGCCCTTTTGGCGGCGATCGTGGTCGAGTTTCTTAAAGAAGTCCTCGTTCTTGTGCTTGGTCGCGGTCTCATCGTTCTCGTTTTTCATCTCGAACATAATCGAAATGACCTCGTTGCCGCTCGCGTCGCACTCGCGGAAGATAAAGTCGCCCTTGGTGCCCTCGGACGCATCGTTATCCTTCTCGAAGTACGCGTTAGGAAATGCCGTCATGCGCAGACGGTTAAACTCGGTCTCGCAGTGCTGCTCGAGCGACTCGCCCACCATCTTGGTGGACAGGCGGACCTTCATGTCCTTAAGGCGCTCAATCTCTTCATCCTTGTAGCGAATCAGGTCATCGCTCGCGCGCTTGGCCTGCGCAAGCTCGAGCTCGTGTGCCGCCTTGGCTTGCTCCTCGCGAGAATCGCGCACCGCCAGCTCGCTCGTCAGCTTGGCACGTGCCTCATCGCGCTCTCGCTCCGCCGCGGCAACCGCCTCTGACAGGTTCATTTTTGCCATCAGTTCCTGCTCGCGCAGCTGGGCACGCAGGCCCTCGGCCTCTTGCTCGGACTGAGCCTTTGCGGCGGAAAACTTCTCTTGCACCTTCGCGCGATAGTCAGTAAGCGCGCGCTCGGCCTCGCTGCGAGCGGCATCGAGCTCGCGCTGCGACTCTGCCGCGGCAGCGGCAAGCGCCATCTCCTGGGCCTTGTCCGCCGCGGCGAGCCTGGCCTGCAGCTCGGCAATCTGAGCGTCGCGCGCGGACAGGTCGTTTTGAGCGGCGTTACGCACCGCGGCCTCGCCGAGCCTGGCTTC
>CATZTY010000177.1 GCA_958424475.1 uncultured Collinsella sp. | reverse complement strand
AGAGGTACTCGCATCGATGCAAGAGAACTCGGCGGCAAAGCGATCCATGAGTTCCTGGGATACCTCATATTCGTCACCCAAGATATGGGGGCCGATATAGGCGGAAACGTCGCCCGCATCGCAGCTGGCAGCATCGCAAAGCGCCTGGCACGCCTTGGCAGAAATACGTGCAATCGTGCCCTTCCAACCGGAGTGCACCACGGCAAATCCGCCAGGGGCCACCAGCACCACGGGAACACAGTCGGCAAAGCAGAGCAGCACGGGCACGTTATGCGCCGTGCAGACGATGGCATCACAGCCCTCGGCAATCTGCTCGCGAACGTCCTCAAGGTCATCGGCGCCGTTCGAGGTCACCGCAACGATATGATCACCATGGACCTGATTGGGAACGAGCAGGTTGTGCTCGCACTCCGCGGCACCCATAGCCTCGAGTGCGCGGCGACGATTTTCTTGAACAGCAAAGGGATCATCGCCAACATGCGAGCCCAAGTTGAGTGAGGAGTACGCATCTTCGGAAACACCACCGGCGCGCTCGGTGAAGGCAAAGCGAACATCGGATGTCGCGCCTTCCACCAACGTAACTCCATCATGGTCGACACGCGAAACTTTGTCCGCACGTGCTGCCATACTAAAGCCTCCTAATAACACAAGTACCGCGGCATCGCCGCTACAGCCCGCGTTTATACGGCTGTCATACTTCTCTAAAAGGATACCTGCTGCGCTGGAGGCAATCGTAAAGGGAACGTAAAGAGATTGGAGGTTCTAGTTTACAAAGTCGAAATAAAAAGGGCGCGTCCATACGGACACGCCCCTGTGCACAACAATGCAAAGAACGACTTAGAAGCTACCGCGCTTCAGGAAGTCGGGAAGCTCGAACTGATCGTTGCCGAAGTTAGGAAGCTCGGTGCCACCGACGTTGCGGGTCGGAGCGGCCTGAGCCGGGCTGGTGGCCGGAGCGGTGCGCTGCGGCTCAGCGGAGGCAGCGGCCTTGCTCTGAGACTGCTGAGCAGCAAAGAGCTCGTCCTGACGGTTAACGTTGGAGTCGGAGAAGCCCGTAGCGATGACGGTGATACGCACCTGATCGCCCAGGGACTCGTCGACAACGGTACCGAAGATGATGTTGGCCTCGGGGTCGACGGCGTTGGCGACAACGTCGGCGGCGTCGCTGATCTCCTGGATGCCCAGGTCCTTGGAACCGGCGATGGAGAGCAGCACGCGCGTGGCGCCATCGATGGAGCTCTCGAGCAGCGGGCTGGAGATGGCCTGCTGGGCAGCGTCGACGGCACGGGTATCCCCAGAAGAGGTACCGATACCCATCATGGCGGTACCGGCCTGCTTCATGATGGTCTTAACATCGGCGAAGTCCAGGTTGATGATACCGGGGACGGTGATGAGGTCGGTGATGCCCTGGGTGCCCTGGGAAAGGACGCCATCGGCAATCGCGAAGGCCTCGAGCATGGTGGTCTTCTTCTCGGCGATGTCGAGCAGCTTATCGTTAGGGATGACGATCATGGTGTCGACGCAATCGGAGAGGGTCTTAATGCCCTCCTCGGCGCTCTTCTTGCGCTTGCGGCCCTCGAAGGTGAAGGGCTTGGTCACGACGGCGACGGTCAGCGCACCGACCTCGTTCATCGCGATATCGGCAACGATGGGAGCAGCGCCGGTACCGGTGCCACCGCCCTCGCCGCAGGTGATGAACACCATGTCGGCGCCAGCGAGCGCCTCGGCAATGTCGTCGCGGGACTCATCGGCAGCCTTGCGGCCAACCTCGGGGTTGGCGCCGGCGCCCAGGCCGCGGGTAAGGTCGGTGCCGATGTGCACCTTGATATCGGCATCAGAGATCGCGAGTGCCTGAGCATCGGTGTTGATGGCAACAAACTCGACGCCGCGGATGCCCTCTTCGATCATTCGATTGACCGCGTTGGTACCGCCGCCGCCGACGCCGACCACCTTAATGACGGCAAGGTAGTTGTTGATCTCTGTCTCGTGCATGTCGGTCCTCCGAACAAAGGTTATAGCCATAGCATGGGTCGACCCCTGCGCACATTAACCTTCAGGTTGAAAGTAAATGCAAAGGTAAACCGTATTATGTTTGCACATTATGAACGTATCAGTCAAATAATTGACCGTGAAAACCAAACAAACCAGATAAACGGCGTGGTATGGCCCCTCAACAAAGCATCAACCAGCGCTACGAGGTCGGAGCGTCCCTAAATGTATAGTTACCCGGAGAGCGCACATTGATATACGTTACGCCCTCTACCTGCGAAAGCAGCTTGGTGACTACGCGCTCCTTCTTGACGATATCGTTCGAATCGCCCAGCGACACCTCAATGCCGTTATTGAGGTTTGCCGAGATGGCTTCGACCGAAGGCGTGGAAATATCCTTGACTTGTCCCAAGAACTCGCTCGAAAAACCACGCACATAATCCAAGCCAGCCTTAACGGCCTTGGAGCTCACTGCCTGGCCGGAAACCGGAGCGACATCCGCCGAGACATCAGTCAACAACACCGCGCCATAGTGCTTAGCGAGCGCCAGCGCGGCATCGATTCCGGTCAAGGTATTTGAGCCCTGCCCCGTCGTGATGACGTTGCCCTGATCGTCCACTTCGACCGACGTCGACAGCGGGGCGATCCAGGTGTCATCATCCCCGATGGCCCAGGCAAGGTCATCGGAACTGATATAGGCAATTGCGATGACCTTGCGCTCCATCGGCGTAATGATGAGCGTATGCGGGAACTGACGCTGGACATCCACGCCCGAGACCCACGGATTCTGCTTGAGGTCCTCGGTAATCTGGTCGGGATCGACGTTAAAAAGCGACGTTCCCTCGGGCAAATCGATCAGCTGGATAGCATCGTGCTTCGTCACATGCTCGCTGCCTTGAATCTGAATATCAGTGGCGGTAAACAATCCAGAGTTGATCACCACGATGGCAACGACGACGAGCACGGCCAAGGCGGCCAGAACGCCGCCCACGATTTTGCCTTTGCCTGCAACGACAGAAGCAGCGTCTGATGTTTTATTTACCATCGCCCCAAGTGAAGACAACGGGTTGACGTTTTTTTTACCCGAAGGCTTCTTGGCGGTAGCCGGCACCGATGTCAGCGAGCGCGGTTTCGATGCGCCCAGCGTGCGACCTGGACGCGGCGCTTTAGTTCCCGTCGAGGGCTTAGGAGTTGCCATGGGACGGGCAGGTTTGGCGCCCATAACAGGCTTTGACGTCACCGAGGGACGCGAGGACTTTTTTGCGGCCGGACGATTACCGAGCTGCGAGCCGACGACCGGACGACTGGTCTGTCGAGCATGCCCGACAGACTTAGAATGCGCGACGGTATTGCGTTGAGGTTTGGCAGGCGCGCCGGAACGCCCTCCGGCGCGGCGGAAGGTGGGTTTCGATGCTCTAGAAGCCGAGGAATTTAACTTCCGGTCTGAGCTCGATGCCATACGCCTCCCTCACCTTTCCGTGCACAT
>CATZTY010000176.1 GCA_958424475.1 uncultured Collinsella sp. | reverse complement strand
GGCCGGCAAAACCGGAGTTCTCGGCGCGCGACTCGTAACCGTCCTCGCCAACCGTCCAGGTTGCGGAGGGGTCGAACACGGTCAGGTCGGCAACGGATCCCGCCTTGACCTGAACCTGATCGAGACCCAGGATCTCACGCGGTTTGATGGCCATGAGCTCGACCATGCGGCCCATGCTCATCTTGCCCGTGTTGACCAGCTCGGTGAGCACGAGCGACAGCGAGGTCTCGAGGCCGATCATGCCAAAGGGCGCCAGCTCGAACTCGCGGGCCTTCTCCCACGGGGTGTGCGGAGCGTGATCGGTAACGATCACGTCGACGGTACCGTCGATGACGCCCTGACGAATGGCCTCGGCGTCCTCGTCGGTGCGCAGCGGCGGATTGACCTTGAGCGAGGTGTTGTAGGTCTCGTCCAAGTCGTTCTCGGTCAGGAACATGTGGTGCGGGGTGGCCTCGCAGGTCACCTGGACACCGGCGGCCTTACCGGCACGCACGAGCTCGAGACCGTGAGCGGTGGAGATGTGCTGGATGTGCAGCTTGGCACCGGTCAGCTTGGCGATCTCGATGTCGCGGGCGATCTGAAGCTCCTCGCCGGCGGCCGGCCAGCCCTCGAGGGCCAGACGGGTCGAGACCTTGCCCTCGTTGATCTGGCCGTGGCCGACCAGATCCTCGTCCTGGCAGTGGCTCATAAAGACCTTGCCGAACATCTTGCCGTAGTCCATGCAGCGACGGAGCATGCCCGCGCCCTGCACGCCGCGACCATCGTCGGTGAAGGCGACGGCGCCGTGGGCGACCATATCGCCCATCTCGGACATGGCCTCGCCCTTAAGACCGCGGGTCATAGCGCCCGACGGATAGACGCGGCAGTGACCGACCTCGGCAGCACGGGACTTAACGAACTCCACGACGGTACCGTTATCGGTAACGGGATCGGTGTTGGGCATGGAGCACACGCCGGTAAAGCCGCCCTTTGCAGCTGCGCGGGTGCCGCTCTCGATGTCCTCTTTGACCTCGTAGCCGGGCTCGCGAAGGTGAACGTGCATATCCACCAGGCCGGGGACGAGATACTTGCCGGAAAGGTCGCGGACCTCGGCTCCCTCGACGGCGAGATTCTCGCCGACCTCGGCGATCTTGTCGCCGTCAATCAGGACGTCAACGACACCGTCAAGCTCGACGGACGGGTCGACGACGTGGGCATTCTTAAGAAGCAAGGCCATTATCGGCACCTCCAAGCAGCAGATACAGGATAGCCATACGCACGCAGATACCGGCGTAGACCTGCTCCAGGATGACGGAGCGTTGCGGGTGGTCGGCCATATAGGAGTCGAACTCGACGCCGCGGTTGATGGGGCCCGGGTGGCAGATGATCGCGTCGGGCTTCATGAGCTTCTCGCGGTCCTTGGTCAGGCCGAAGAGCTTGTGGTACTCGCGAATGGTCGGGAACGGGGCACCCTCGAGGCGCTCCTGCTGCACGCGCAGCATGTAGACGACGTCCAGCTCGGGCAGGACGGAATCGAGGTCGCTCGTCACGTGGTCGCAGCCCAGGACCTCGGGCGCCGGCGGCAGCAGCGTGCCGGGGGCGACGGCGTAGGTCTCACAGCCCATGATCTTAAGGGCGGGGATCAGCGAGCCGCAGACGCGGGAGTGCGCGATATCGCCGACGACGGCGACCTTCAGACCGTGGAAGTCACCCTTGTGCTCCCAGATGGTGTACAGGTCGAGCAGGGCCTGCGTGGGGTGGTTGTGCTTACCGTCACCGGCGCAGATAACACTCGCGGGCGAATTCTGCGTGACGATGTAGGGAGCGCCGGCGTGCTTGTCGCGCACGACGATGCAGTCGATCTTATAGGCGTTGAGGGTCTCGACGGTGTCGACGAGGCTCTCGCCCTTGACCGTGGAGGTCGAGGAGCCGCCAAAGTTAAGGCTGTCGGCCGAAAGACGCTTCTCGGCGAGCTCGAAGGAGCTGCGGGTGCGCGTCGAGGGCTCGTTGAACATGTTGACGATGGTCTTGCCCTTGAGCGTGGGGACCTTCTTGATCGCACGCTCGTTGACCTCGGAGAACGCCTTGGCGGTCTCGAGGATGAGCTTGATGTCCTCTTCGGAGTACTCGGTAATGTCGATCAGGTGTTTATGGTTGAACGCCACGGTACTACTCACCTCCCAGCGGCGCGGAGCCCACATGGGAACCCGGCGCGACGTCGTTAATCTCGACGGCGGTATGGCAGTCGACTTCCTTCATATATAGGTGCACGTTCTCCTCATGCGACGAGGGAACATTCTTGCCGACAAAGTCCGGCGAGATGGGGAGCTCGCGGTGACCGCGGTCAACGAGAACTGCCAGCTCAATACGGCTCGGACGGCCCAAGTCCATGACGGCGTCCAGAGCGGCGCGGATGGTACGGCCCGTATACAGGATGTCGTCCACCAGCACGACGCGCTTGCCATCGACGCTGAAGGGAATGTTGGTAGCGTGGATCGCGGGAGCGAAATTGGTCGCATAGTCATCGCGATAGAAGCTGATGTCGAGGCTGCCGAGCGGAACGTCGACGCCCTCGATCTCCTTGATCTCCTCGGCGAGCTTCTTTGCCAGAAGGTCGCCGCGCGTGACGATGCCGACCAGAGCGAGGTCTTCACAGCCCTCGTTGCGCTCGAGAATCTCGTGCGCGATGCGGGTCATCGCTCGATTGACGGCGGTCTCGTCCATGATGACCGCCTTGGGGGAAGTCGTGCCCATCGATCTCCTTCCTCACATGTCTTGACTGCTGACACAGTCAAAAAAATAGATGCCCGACCGCTCAAAGCGGACCAGACACCCACAAGGAAGGGCTGCTCTTTGGCAGCTATGTAATTCCATGTGGGTATCTCGTACCCCTTTAATGGTCAAAGGATAGTGTAGCCAACCTCGAGCTTAATTGCGAGCATAAATACAGAGCAACCCGTAAACGGAGCCCAATGCTCCATAAACCTATATATATTTGTGGTACGAGCTTGAAAACGCACGCACGAGCTGGCATAATCCCCTCTGCTGCACGCAAATCGGATCTACGTCCAGGGCCGTGGCGTGAGCACTATCGCCAAAAGAGGAATATCTCTGTGTAGATTACGCACAGGGAGCTGCTTCTGTGCTATAGTTCAGGCTTGTTTGTTAACGCGACATGTTCGTTTGTCGCCCAAGGAGGGTCAGTTATGTCCAAAGTTTGCGAAGTTTGCGGTAAGCACCCCGTTGCCGGTCGCTCCATCAGCCACTCTCACCGCGTCACCAACCGTAAGTTCCGCCCCAACATCCAGCGCGTCTACGTCGTCGTCGATGGTCACCGTCGCAAGATGAACGTTTGCTCCACCTGCCTCAAGTCCGGCAAGGTTGCGCGCTCCTAAATAAGGTCTTACCAACAAGTACCTCGGACTCTCCGGGTCAAAGACCTCGCGTTCATATAGAACTTACCAAAGGCGCCCTCCCCTACGGAGGGCGCCTTTTTGCACTCATTGGGGACAGAC
>CATZTY010000175.1 GCA_958424475.1 uncultured Collinsella sp. | reverse complement strand
CGTACATGATGGTAATGGCATCACCAAAGACGGGCATGGGGCTCTCGAGCGTGAACATGGGCATACCCATGGCGAGCATAAACGACACCGCGAGGAACAGCGGCGGCATGATGCGCAGCACGAAGCTCGAGTCGGAACTCACGGACTCGGGACGCGCCATGAGCTTCGCGAGGTCCCGGTAATCCTGAAGGATGGACGGACCGCGGCGATTGTGCATCTTCGCGCGAATCACACGGGCGAGGCCGGAGAAGAAGGGCGCGACCAGCATGACCACGAGGCCCTGCGCTATCGCAAGAACGATGTTCATAATATCCTCTCCCCTCTCTAGACCATGACCACGGCGAGCACGAGGAAGACCACGAGCGCCGCGACGATGTAGCAGATGTATACGGAGTAGTTGCCGCCCTCGATTTTGGAGGCGAGGCCGGCCAGCTTATCGGCACCCTCGCTCGGTGCATCGACCAGGAAACGGTCGGGCAGGGGCTCGACGCCCTGGGCGACACCGGTGAGCTTCTGGAACACGTGCGCGATGGACCAGCAGATCTTGGTGCATACCTCGCGCAGGGTGTAGAGCGGGCCCATGAAGAGCTCTACGTCTGACGCGAAGCTCGTGGCGACGACGGGCATGTGCTCGTTGGGCTCGTAGCCGCACGCCCAAGGGTCGGTCTTCTTAGCGGGGGCCTTGGTGCCGAGGCAGGACCTCAACACGAACGCGAGGCCGGTGAGGACCACGAGCGCGATGGCGATCGCGGGGGTGGAGGTGGCGGCACCGGAAATCTCGTTCACGAGAGACACGCCCGAGGTGGCCGTGACGGCGGAGCCGGCAAGCACGCTCTGGGCGACGTCGCCCAGAACCGGGGCGATGACCGGGGAGCCGATTCCGAGCACCACGCAGATGGCCGCGAGGAGCATCTGCGAGAACAACATCGGAGCCGGGGACTCCTTGGCGTTCGCGGCCTCCTGGGAACGAGGGCTGCTCGCGAACGAGACGCCGTAGGCCTTCACGAAGCACGTGACGGCCAGGGCACCGGTGATGGCGAGCGCGGCCGCGGAGGCGACGGCGAACACCATGACGACCGGGTCGGAGAGCGTCGAGATGTTAAACAGGGACTGGTAGGTGAACCACTCGGAAACGAAGCCGTTGAGCGGCGGGATGGCCGAGATGGCAAGGGCACCGATGAGGAAGCAGACGGCCGTGACCGGCATACGGCGGAACAGACCGCCCATCTTCTCCATGTTGCGCGTACCCGTGGCATAGAGCAGGGAGCCCGCGCCGAGGAACAGCTCGCCCTTGAACATGGCGTGGTTGAGCGTGTGGTAGAGGGCGGCCATGAGCGCGATCGTCGCGATGACGTCGTTGCCCAGGGCGTGCGCCGTCATGGACGCGCCGACACCGAGCAAGATGATGCCGATGTTCTCGACGGAGTGGTAGGCCAGCAGGCGCTTAATGTCGTGCTCGTGGAGGGCGTAGACGACGCCCAGGACCGACGAGATGGATCCGAAGACCAGGACCATGAGGCCCCACCAGAGCTGGACGCCCGAACCCGCGAGCAGGTCGAGACCGACCTTGAGGATTCCCAGGATGCCGATCTTGATCATGCCGCCGGACATGAGGGCGGACACGTTGGACGGCGCCTCGGGGTGCGCCTGGGGCAGCCAGGAGTGCAGCGGGATGATACCAGCCTTCGCGCCGAATCCGAAGAACGCGAGGACGAAGCACGCGGAGGAGACGGCGGGCCCAAAGTCATGCGTACGGAAATCACTGAAGCTGAAGGAACCGCCCACGCCGTTGGTCATGAGCAGAAAGCTCGCCATGATGAGAACGAAGCCCACGTGCGCGATGACGAAGTAGAGCCAACCGCCCTTGATGGAGTTCTTGTTTTCCTCGATGACGACAAGGAAGTAGCTCGTGAGGGACATGAGCTCAAAGGCGACCAGGAACCAGAACACGTTGTCAGCGGTGATGACGAGCATCATCGAGGCGACGAAGGTGTTCATGAAGAATCCGGCGCGTCCGACCTTGCCCGGGTACTCATCGAAGTAGGACAGACCGTAGATGAAGCCCGCAAAGGCGAGAATCGAGATGAGGACCACGATCAGGCCCGCAAGGCCGTTGAGCAAGAGCTCGAGACGGGCGAACGGGAAGAAGAAGACCGTGTTGAGGGACGAAACGTCGCCAAGCACGGCCTCGAGGCCCGCGATGAACGACAGCACGGCCGCGACGGCGCCGATCAGGCAGCCGGCGGTCTTGGCGGCGTTGTCGGCCTTAATCAGCAGAACCGAGGCGAGCGCACCGATGCACGAGACGGCAAGCGATGCGATAAACAGCGTCATGCTATCCATTGTTTACGCTCCCTTCTGCTTTCTCGGACAGACCCTGGGCCACAGCCGCCACGTCGACGGCAGGGCCGTTCTCGATCGAACGCAGGCGCTTGGCCTCGTCGAGTTCGCGATCTGCCGCGCCGCCCATGACGGTGAGCGCCTTGGTGGGGCAAGCCGCCACACAGTGCGGACCCTCGGGGTCGAAGGCGCACAGGTCGCACTTGACGGCACAGGTGTACTGGCCGGGCGCCCACGTAAGCAGGCTGCTCAGGGACTTAGGATACGAAGGCGTCGGATCGCACATGCCTGCGACGCCGGCGATAGACGTGCCGTCGGGATGGATGGCACCGAAGGGGCACGCGATGGCGCACAGCCTGCACCCGATGCACTCCTGCTCCTTGACGTGGATGCGGTCGCCATCGTGCTCGATGGCATTCACCGGGCAGACCTCGGCGCAAGGGGCACCCTCGCAATGGTGGCAGGCAAGGGCGGCCGAAATACCGCCGGTCTTCACGAGCGCCAGGCGCGGCGTATCCTGAAGACCCTGCATCCGGTGGGCGTCGGCACAGGCGGACTGGCATGTTCCGCAGCCGATGCACCTCTCCGGGTTGATATCGATGAAGCGGTTCATCCCCACTTCCTTTCAAAATAACGGGCCGGGCTCCCGAACGTACGGGACGCCCGGCCCAAAAAGCCAACGAGAACGGGACTACACGATTTGATTCACGTGTGCCTCGTCGTCGAACTTGGCGGCGCCGGGCTCAACATCCTGGGGAGCGGCAGCGTCCACCAGAGCCTGCTTGAGCTCGGTGTACTGACGCTCCACCTCGCCCTCGGCCCACACCTGGTCGGCGATGGCGTCGACCTGGCAGGCAGAGAACTTGTCCTCGGGCGTGTGCGAGACCGGGTCGACCTTGTGCATGGTCAGCTCGTTGCACTTGCCGATCCACCACTGGTAGGTCATATAGACCGTGCCCTTGTTGATGCGGTCGCTCACGTCGGCGCGGCTGTATACCTGGCCACGGCGGCTGTGAATCGAGACGATGTCGCCGTTCTTGATGCCGCGCGCCTGGGCGTCCGCGGGATTCATGCGGACAAAACCGGGCTCGTCGGCGAGCAGCGCCAGCGTCTTGCAGTTGCCGGTCATCGAGCGGCAGCTGTAGTGGCCGACCTCGCGGACGGTGCACAGGATGAGCGGGTACTCATCGTCGGGA
>CATZTY010000174.1 GCA_958424475.1 uncultured Collinsella sp. | reverse complement strand
CGCTGACGTTGTCCGCCGCTGAAGTTCTTGCCGCCCGCCTCGACCGGGGCGTCGAGGCCCTGGGGCTTGTTGTGCACGAACTCGCTCGCTTGCGCCATATCGAGCGCTGCCCAGAGCTCCTCGTCGGTCGCCGACTCGTCACGCCAGGTCAGGTTGCTGCGGATAGTGCCGCTCACCAGCGACGCACGCTGCGGAACGGTCGCGACCACGTGGCGCAGCTGGTCGAGCTGCCAGGCGCGCACGTCGGAGCCCATCACGTACACGCTGCCCACGCCCGCATCGTACAGGCGCGGGATAAGCGAAACGAGGGTCGACTTACCGCTGCCCGTGCCGCCGATAATGCCGAGGGTTTTGCCCACCGGCAGCTCCAGAGTCACATCGCTCACGGCATTTGCCGCGCCGGCGCCAAACGAGAAGCTCGCATGGTCAAAGCTCAGCGCAGGGACCGGAACAGCGCCACCCGTCAGGTCGCTCGGCTCAGGCAGCGCGACCGGCTGGTTGCCCTCGTCAGCGATGCTCGGCACGCAATTGAGCACCTCGTTGATACGCGACGCGCTGGCGCTCGCCTTGGTAAAGACCACGACCAGGTTGGCGACGTACACGATGGAGGTGAGCGTCTGCGTCATGTAGTTCACAAACGCCATGACCTGACCCTGCGTGAGCTCGCCCACGTTGACCTGGATGCCGCCCACCCACAGGATGGCGCACACGCCCAGGTTCATCACAAGAAACGTGACGGGATTAAGGATCGACGAGAGCTTGCCCACCGCGATGGCAGTATTGGCCTGGTCATCGGCGGCTTGGGCAAAACGCTCGCGCTCGTGGTCCTCACGCACAAAGGCGCGAACAACGCGGGCGCCCGAAAGCCCCTCGCGGCAGATAAGCGCGATGCGGTCGAGCTTTGCCTGCAGCTGCCTGTAATACGGGATACAGCGCGCCATGACAAACCAAAACACCAGGCCGATAGCGGGCGTGCAGATCAAGAAGATCATGCCGAGCTTAAGGTCGATGGCAAGGGCCGCGCACATAGAGCCCACCGCCAAGAAGGGCCAGCGGATGAGCATGCGTACGCCCAGCGCCACAGCGAGCTGCACCTGGTTGACGTCGTTGGTGATGCGGGTGATAAGCGACGGCGTGCCAAAGCGGTCGAGTTCGGCATAGCTCAACTTGTTGATGTGCTGGTAGAGCGCACCGCGGATATCGGTGCCCATGCCCTGCGAGGTGAGCGCCGCCATCTTTTGGCAGACGAGCGTAAACGAGATGCCGATCACAGCCATGGCGCCAAGTACCATGCCGTAGTGGATAACGGCGTTGACATCGTGTGCGCCAATACCCTTATCGATCATCTGGGCAATCACCAGCGGCGTCAGCAGATCAAAGATCACTTCGATCAGCTTACACGCAGGGCCGATCACCATATACCGGCGAAACTTACCACCAAAACGCCCGAGCAGCTCAATCATGTATAGGCGCTCCCTATCATTATCCACATTCAATTCGAACCATGATAGTACCGCCACCCCAAAAGAAGCGTAAACAACTCGTCATTTCTAACGGGATTCAGTTTTCAGAGGGGTATACGCGCACACCCAGCCAGTGTCGGGTCAACTAGCATGGTATATTTACATTAGTGCTACCAAGTTAGTCGCCGACCCTTGAAATGAGGTGCCGAGATGAACGACATTCTCGCAAGAAGAGCAAGACGAGCAACTGTGGGCATCGCCCTTTCCGCGGCACTTGTCGCGGGAATCGCCCCCGCAACGGCGATCGCGGCAGAAACCAGCGCCCCCACCGGTGCAGTTGCCTTGCAGACGGAAGACGCGGCCGCCGCAAAAGAAAAAGCGTATGCAGCCATGCAGGAAGCGCTCAAAAACCTCGAGGCCGCAAAAGACGCCGCAAGTCCCGAGAAAATTGCGGAAATCGATACTAAAATTGCCATTTTTCAAAAGAACTACGACACTAATTTGGCGCGAGCTGCCATATATAAGGAACCCCTTCCCGCCATGCAAGCGAACGTCGATGCAGCCCAAGCCAAATACGATGAGGCCCACAACCGGACAAGCGGCCTTCAGGCAGAATTAGATAAGGTACTCAAGGAGCTCGGCGACGAGGCGCCCAGCACAGCTATTAAGGAGCAAATAAAGCAGTTGCGCAGTGAGATCATGTCGGCAGAAAGGCGAGAAGAATCTTGTGAAGATGATCTTCACCGCTACCAACGCCGGCTCGAAAGCCAGGAAAAACAGGTTCAGTATTTCGAAAGTGAGGCAGAGGAAGCTAAAGCCCAGATCGACGAGGACATTGCCAAGCGAAATGCGCTCCTCGGCGATTTGGAAAAGGCGCAAGCGGCCTATGATGACGCCTGCAAAGCATACGAAGAGGCAAAGGACGCGGCAGATAAGACCACCTCGCCCGAGATAACGAAACCCGCCGAGACAGTGCCTCCCTCCGGCTCAACGCAACCCGCCGAGGCGACACCGCCCGTTGCCTCACCTGCAACCGGCAAAGACGCCCTACCAAGCTCCACCAAGCAGGAGAACTCGGGCAGCGGCAAGCAAGCAGATACGACCGCCGGCAAGCTCGCGAACACGGGCGACACAGCACCGAGCGCAATAGCACTCGCAGGAATCGCCGCCGCAGGCCTCGGAATAACCGCCACAGCCACACGCCGCATCAAGAACTCAAAATAGCCGACAGAGCATTCTGCCTTAACCAATCCACAAGCCCAGAGACAAAAAGAGGCTCGTTTCCCCAACCTAGGGAAACGAGCCTCTTTAACTGCAAAAATTCAAGCAACAGCACCGCCGCCTCTTGAACCACATAGCCATCAATGCCCAGACAACACCAGCAAGCCGCATTCCACAAGGGATAGATTTAAATTAGATAAACGCGCCTTTACGGATGATTTTTGGACGACGGGGCCCGGTCGGCGGCGAGGTGTTTGGTAGTCGAGCGATCCCGCAGGCGAAGCCGAGGACCAGCGAGACACCAAATACCTCGCCGCCGGCCGGGCCATGTCGCGGCACCAAAAAGCGCCCGTGCGCTCGATGGATTCGGATGCCCGACAGAGGCTCCTTATGGCTGCTTCCTTCCGGACCTGACCAGATTCGGAACATGTCGTCATCCGAACCCATCGAACGCGCTAGGCGCTCGGTATATCTTACCTGCTCCCGCCCGCCACGGCAAGTGGGGCGGACCCATCGGATGGATTCGCCCCACTCGTCCATATCGCTAGCGGCGCCTGCGGTACAGGACCGCGCCGCCCGCTGCGGCCAGCGCGCCGATGCCGGCCATGGCCGCGAGCGCCTCGACCGGCAGGCTGCGGTCGCCGGTGTCGGGCATGCCGCCCTTGGAGCCGTCGCCGCTGGAGCCGCTGCCGGAGTCGTTATCTGAACCGCCGCCTGAGCCGCCGCCCGGCGTGCCGGGGTTCTCGGGGGTGCCGGGGGTCCCGGGATTCTCGGCGTAGCTGTTGGTGAAGACCGGCGGCACGTTGGCGTCGCCCTCGTAGGAGACCTTCGCCGACAGATAGCCCGTCTTGGTGCCGTC
>CATZTY010000173.1 GCA_958424475.1 uncultured Collinsella sp. | reverse complement strand
TCGTGGTATCGTGTTTATGCCGGCGAGTGGCCGTCAATATGCGAGCTTGCGCTACCTGTTTGCCCCGGTGGCCGATGAGCTCGCCTATGTATGCGAAAACGGAACCCTGGTGATGAGCGAGGGGCGTGCCGTCGTCAAGCGTTCCATGGAGCGTAGCCTTGCTATGGTTATCGCGAATACCGTGGTTGCGTATCCCCATACCGACATGACCCTTTCGTGTGAGGGGCACATCTACACCATGAGCGGCAACGATGCGTTCGTCGACCATTTGCGCTATGTGGTCCACTGCGATGTGGCGGTGGTCGACCGTCCCGAGGACATCGACGAGGATGTCATTAAGATTGGCTTCCAGACGCCCGAGGTGGATTATCCGGCGGCCCGGGAGTATTTCGAGCGCCTCTTTGGCGACCGTGTCGATGTGATGACGTCAGGAACCGCATGGACGGACCTTATCGGTTTCGGTTCGGGCAAGGGCTCCGCGCTTGTCGATTACGGTCGTGTCCTGGGGATTTCGCCCGATGAGATGATGGCATTTGGCGACAATGAGAACGATCGCGACATGCTCAACGTCGTGGGCCATCCCTATCTGATGGAGAGCTGCAACCCCACCATGCGCGGTATCAACGATCGCGTCCGTTACGTGCACACGGTCGAAGAAGAACTGCACCGCCTGCTCGCCGAGTAGGTTTTCGGGACATGCCTAGAAATGTACTGTTTGCTGCAAAGCGCGGAAAGGTGGATTTTAAGGCATGTCCCGAACATCTACCGGCAGTTGGGGCAGAGACCCTCGAAGATGGTGTAGTGCGACGTGACGTGCCAGCCGATTTGCTCGGACGCTTTGGCGTCGAGCTGGGCATCGAAGGGGAGCGGTACGTCGATGACGCGGCTGCACGAGGTGCAGATGATATGCGCATGCGGCTCGATCGTGCGATCGAAGCGGCTGCCGCCCGGCGTCTTGATGGAAAGGATCTCGCCGGCGTCGGCCAAGAGATTGAGATTGCGGTAGACCGTACCGCGGCTGATTTTGTCATCCTGCGCGCGCACGGCGTTGTAGATTTCGTCGGCGGTGGGATGGTTATAGCTTTGGCGCACGGCGTCAAGAACCAGCTTTCGCTGCCTGGTATTCCTTCTTTGCACCGCCATGCGCCTCGCCTCTTTTCTATCAACGGTCGTAGGTAAATGATACCGTATTTAGCACACAATACTAATAATGAGGACTGAAACCGTCTTCATTGGCAAGTGGGGCTCGGGCCTGAGCGTCTATGAGGCGAAAACGCGTTCCCATGCGCTCGTAGGAGGCATGAAGCGCCTCGAGATGAGATAGGATATTTGCCGGAGCTCCCTGTATCTCCATCTCGACTGAGCCGTCTTCCATGTTACGCACCCAGCCGGTGAGTGCGCGTGCCTGCGCGAGGTTGGTGTTGGTAAAGCGAAAACCGACGCCTTGGACTTGCCCCTCCCAGCGCAGGAAATAGCGCAGGGGAGTGTCTTGAGTGGCCTCGTCGCTTGCGAGTACGGTAAGCCTGCGGCGCAGCTCGAGCTCGACGTTTGATGGTTTTTGAGGCTCTCGACTGCCGCCGGTGACGCTGGAGAAGAACGTATCGAAGAGGCCCATCGCTATGCCTGCTTGCCTGCGTCGGCCGGGAAGGTAATGCCGGCCTGCTGGCGCGCGGCATCCATGATGCGTAGTGAGACGAGCGTGACATCGCGGTAGTGGCCAAGCTCGTGGCGTCCCGCCGGGGTCTCCCAAATCTCTTCCTTGACGTTATCGATGCCGCCGATGGCGGTGATAAAGTCTGTGAGTTCGTATTCCATAGTGTTGCTCGATTTGGGCAGGTCGAGCACGCGGCCGTTCTCGCCCTGTTCGCGCGGTGCCTCGGTCGCTGAGCCGCGTACGACATCGCCGCGATAGTCGATGCGGACGTTGCGGGGCGTGGACAGATGGTCGATCTGGATAGTGCCACGCTCGCCTTCGATCTGCGAGGGCAGCAGGTCATTCGTAATTTTGGAGTGCGCGAGCTCGACGGAGATGCGGCCTCCGCCATAGCTGGCGAGGATGGAACCGCAGCCGTCGATGGGGCCGTGCGTGAGCTGTCGCGTGGTGGGATCGAGCAGGGTAGTCATGCTCGTAAGGCCGGAGGGCATGCCGAAAATCTCGACCATGGGCTCGACGGCGTAGACGCCAATGTCCATGAGGGAACCCGATGCCATATTGCAGTCGAAGATATTGGTGGCGCGTCCCGCGAGAATCTCGTTGTAGCGCGAGGAATACTTGCCAAAGCGCAATGAGGCGCGGCGGATGGGGGCGATCTCGCCCAGGGCGTCCTCGATGGCGTGGAAGGCGGGATCGTGGAGGGGACGCATGGCCTCGAGGGCCACGACACCTGCTGCCTCGGCAGCGCGGAAGACTTCCAGCGCCTGCGCTTCGGTGGCGCAGAAGGGTTTCTCGACGATGACGTGCTTGCCACCGGCGATGCAGGCAAGGGCCTGCTCGTAGTGAAGTGCGTTAGGGCTGCCGATATAGACGGCGTCGACGTCGGCGGCTACCGCAAGCTCATCGAGTGACGTAAAGTTTCGCTCACCACCGCGCTCGGCGGTAAAGGCAGTACCGCGATTGGCGTCGCGTGAAAGCGTGCCCACAAACGCGGCTTGGTCGTTGGCGTTGACGACTTGGATAAAGTCGTCGGTGATCATGGATGTGCCGATGGTCGCGATGCGCAGCATACGTCCCCCTTGCGTTGTTTGGTCTACAGGATGAGTGTAGCGCGTGGGGATATAAAGCTGCGCGAAAACGCTATTACAGGTCGCTCTCGTTAAAGCCGGTGTCGATATCGAGGTTGCTGCCGTCGGCCGCCGTGGTTGCGAGCTCATCGCAGCGCTCGTTGAGCTCGTGGCCGGCGTGACCCTTAACCCAGATGAACTCAACCTTGTGCTTACTTTTGGCGGTGAGTAGGCGCTCCCACAGGTCGCGGTTCTTGACGGGCTGCTTGTTGGCGGTTTTCCACCCGCGCTTTTTCCAGCCGTCGATCCAGTGCTTGTTGAAGGCGTTGACGACGTACTGCGAATCGGAATGGACTTCGACCTCGCAGGGGCGGTTGAGCGCCTCGAGCGCCACGATGACCGCCATGAGTTCCATACGGTTGTTGGTGGTCTTGGCGTAGCCGCGTGAAAGCTCGGAGGTGAAGGTCTTGCCGGCGGGGTTGGTGTATTTGAGTACGGCGCCGTAGCCGCCGCGTCCCGGATTTGATCGGGCCGAGCCGTCGGTGTAGATGATGACCTTCACATGGTTCCTTTCGTTGGGTACGTTTCGTGTGAGTGACCATTGTAGCGCCATGCCCGCCGGGGGCTAGCAATCTACGATTTCTACCCCGTCTTCCGACAGTTAGTTGGCATGGATGATGCGGTTGAGCTCGTCGAGGTATTGCTGCAAGAGGGGAGAGGGCTTGCGCTCGTCGTGCATGATATAGCCTACGTGCATCGTTGGGGCGTCTGCTAACGGGATCGATGCCATACCCCATTGCATTTCATTGGAGAGGACACCGGTCGACAGGGTGTAACCGTT
>CATZTY010000172.1 GCA_958424475.1 uncultured Collinsella sp. | reverse complement strand
GGTCATTGCCGATGCTTCTGGCAATCTCTACTACATTAATGATTCGGGCACGCTGTTTAAACTTGGAGCTGTCGAGTCTTGGACGGTTGCCTTTAACTCCAACGGCGGGTCTGCTTGCGACACTAAGTTTGTTGCTACGGCCGATGGCAAGCTGGTCAAGCCGGTCGATCCGACGCGCGATGGCTACACTTTCGGCGGTTGGTATACCGATGAGGCTTGCACGCAGGCGTATGACTTCAGTACGCCGGTGACGGCCGACCTGACGTTGTATGCCAAGTGGACCAAGAATGCCGTTAACCCTGGCGGTAATGGCGGTTCAGGCTCCAATGGCGGCAATGGCGGCGTTGGTTCGAATGGCGGCGGCGGTTCTAGTACCGGTACTGGTTCCGGCACTGGCGCTGGCGCTGGTTCTGGCTCCGGCTCGAAGGGCGGCGCTATTGCCCCGGGCCAGAAGCCGGTGACCAAGACGACGGTGTCGACCAAGACCGAGACCAGGGACAACAAGTCCGACAAGAAGGACTCCGATAAGTCCGATAAGAAGTCCGATTCCAAGTCCGATACGGGTGCTGCTTCCATGACCACTGCTAAGAAGTCCTCTAGTGCTTCCGAGCAGGAGACGGGCACCAACCCGCTCGCCATTGTTGGCGTTGCCGCCGGCGTCATCGGTCTCGCCATCGTCGGCGTGTTCGTGTTCACCAAACGTCGGTAGGTGAGGGCTGTGTCCAATAAATCCAAGGACGCTGACCCCAAGCAACCAGATTCCTCGTTCATTCAGCTCGATGATCCAAAGCAAAAGGGCGCCGCTTCGGCGGCGTCCACCTCTCGTCGCAAGGCGCTCCTCGGCGTTCTGACTGCTGCATGCACCATTCTGATCGTCGTCTCGCTGGGTTTCGTCCATCCTTCCACAAGCGGTGCCTGGTCCATCGACTGGATCATTCAGACCGTGACGGGGGAGAGCGTCGTCACCAAGGACACCAAGGCGTCTGGCTCGACTACGACTTCGGGCGAGGCCAGTTCCAAGGATTCCAAGTCATCGAATGACGCAAAAGATGAGTCCAAGGGTTCGAACGACGACAAGGACGATTCCGAGTCTTCAAACAAGGAATCGGACAAAAACTCGGATAGCAAGAAGTCCGAGGACCGGGGCGGCAAGAAGTCTGGCGATAAATCCGCTGCCCAAAATACGGGAGCCAGTGATACTTCCAATGCGTCTGGCGGTGCTTCTTCGGGCGGTGGCCAGTCGTCTGATGGAGCCTCATCCTCTAATGGTGGAAACGCCTCCTCGGGCGGCCAGAGCGGCTCACAGGAGTCCAACTACGTTACGGTGACGGTTTCGGTCACATCGAGCGCTGTGGACAATCCTGTGTCCTCTGGTGGCACCTTTACCTTTAACGAAGGTGCTACCGTCTACGATGCCCTGTGCGCGCTGGGCCTCTCTGTCAACGCACACGGCTCATCGTACGGCACGTATGTTTCTGCGATTGGTGGTTTGGCCGAGAAACAGTACGGCGGCACGAGCGGCTGGATGTATTCCGTCAACGGCACAACGCCCATGACGGCCTGTAGTAACTACGTTCTCTCAAACGGCGACAACGTAGTCTGGTATTACGTTACAGACTAGAGGCCTCGACATAGCGCGCCAGACGGGCGGTTCGGACCAACATCCGAGCCGCCCGTTTTTCATGCGAATGGGACTGGATCGCCGGGTCTCTCGGCAAACAAAAAACCGGTTGGAACGGGAATTCCAACCGGTTATACATTCAAGCAAATAGTGAATCGACTACGACCGTGCGCCCTCGAGGAAGAAGCGGCGGCTGAAGTAGTTGTACCAGGTGACGAGGAATGTGGCGATGGCCTTCATGGCCTGGTAGCCGATGCTCAAAAACGTGACGCCCACAAACATGTACAGGTCGTTGAGGCCCAGGCCGATCACCGACAGGATGGTGAAGATCGTGAACTCGCGATTGCGGCTCATGCCTTCGCGGTGGTCGAACACGTACTTCATGCTGAGCCAGTAGTTGACCACGACGGATGTGATAAACGAAACCGTGGTGCTCATCAAAAAGTCGAGGTGGAACAGCTCGACGAGCGCAATGAGCATGCCCCAGTCGATGCCAAAGGAGATAAGACCCACGACGGCAAACTTGAGGAACTGCTTGGTATGAGGTTGTGCCAGCGCCTTGCGCACGTAATCACATCCAATGCGTTGATGAATCGAGCAGAGGATACTTTAGAGCTTTTACAAGGGAAACGTAAGGTCTTTGCCAAGAACTATATGAACTCGCCAAATTTTCAAGAGCTAATCCGCAAACGTTGAAAATTTGCCCGTAAACGAGCGACACCCACGGACGATACTGCGCTGAGTGCGCGTCGTCCGTGGGCGCCGTAATGCTACAGGGGTTTCGAGCTATTTTGTCTCGTCGCCCTCCAGGAAGATTTTTCGGGTCACAAAGTTGTAGACCATGACAAGCGCGGTGGCACAGATCTTGGCGATATTGGCCTCGAGTCCCAGGCCGGCGTTGAGCGCCAGCACGATGCCATCGTTGAGCACCAAACCGATCACGGACAGCACGACAAAGATGATGAACTCGCGGCGGCGGCTCATGCCTTCCTTGTGCGCAAACACGTATTTCATGCTTGCGAGGTAGTTAAAGATGAGTGAGATGATAAAGCCGCTGGTGTTGGCGATTAGGATGTTGAGGCCCAGACCGTAGTGGAGCAGATTCATAATGCCAAAGTCGATAACCGTGGCAATGACACCGACGACGCCAAATTTCATAATCTGCGCAAGGAGCTTTTGCATGGTACCTGCCTTAAGCTGGCGCCGAAGCGCCGCGGGGATGACAAACTTAGCAAGTTTAGCCAATCCCCGCGGGTGGTGCTAGGCGCGCTCCTCGATAGCACCGTTTCTATATGCATCGAGCAGCTGGCGCAGGTCCTGGATCTGGCTGCGAATCTTGGCGCCAGTATCGGTGTCGCTCACCATGCGGCGACGGTCTGCTTGGTCAAAACGGTTGGTCTCGCTCTCGATGTCCACGTTGCGCGTGAGTGCCTCGGCAACCGTCGTAAAGGCCCGGTGCGACTTGAGGCGGCAGCCGCGCGAGCTCGAGATGAGCGTATAGCCGGCGATGCCCGTCTTGGGATGGTAAGCTCGGCAGAAGCCGCCATCGATGACCAGTAGCTTGCCCTCGGCGCGGATGGGCTGCTCACCCTTGGTGGTTTTAACGGGCGTGTGGCCGTTGATGATGTGGCCGGTCGGCGAGCATGCCATGGCCGCGACGCCAAACTCGCGCATGATATCATCGCAGACCGAGGGCGACTTGGTAAGCGTAAAGTACGGGTCCATCGGCTCGACCCAGGTGCTCTTATCGGCGATATAGGCGCGCTCAAAGGTACGCACCAGGCGTCCGCTGGCGGGTGAATTGAAGCCAATCCACAGGTACCACATCCAGTCGAGGGCATCGCGGTCGCCCACGCGCCACGCGCGGCGGGCGATGTGGTCGCAAAAATCGAGATAATCGCGGCCAGCGTGCCAGGTGCCCAGGCAGTTCATGCTGCTGAAGGTG
>CATZTY010000171.1 GCA_958424475.1 uncultured Collinsella sp. | reverse complement strand
AGCCCACTGTGGTGTTCTTTACCCCCTGTGGCGAGCCTTTTACGCAGCGTGTGGCCGAGCGCCTGCTCAAAAGTGAGCGCCTGCTGTTTGTGTGCAGTCGCTACGAGGGCGTCGACGAGCGCGCGTATGCGTATGCCGATGAGCGTCTGTCGATCGGCGACTACGTGCTCACGGGCGGCGAGCTACCCGCCATGGTCGTTGCCGATGCCGTCGTACGCCTGATTCCCGGCGCCCTGGGCGACGAGATGAGCAACGTGGACGAGTCGTTCTCGACCGCCGAGGATGGAGGCCTGCTCGAGTACGCGCAGTACACCCGTCCTGCCGAGTTCAACGGCGAGGGCGTGCCTCCGGTGCTCGTGAGCGGCGATCACGCCAAGGTCGATGCCTGGCGTCGCAAGAACGCCATCGAGCGCACCTGCCGCTGGCGTCCCGATCTGATCGAGACGGCGCGGCTCACGCCCGAGGAGCGCGCTTACGCGCAGGAGATCCTTGACGCTTCGTATTCGCAGAGCGAGGAGTGAGTATGGTTCCTACGCAACATTCCGCGTTGAGGGGCGCTTTTGAGTGGATCGCGGTCATCGCGATCGCGCTCG
Source organism: uncultured Collinsella sp. (assembly GCA_958424475.1). GTDB lineage: Bacteria > Actinomycetota > Coriobacteriia > Coriobacteriales > Coriobacteriaceae > Collinsella. Next base: position 2,974 of record CATZTY010000171.1, on the reverse strand, counting down.
TGGCCACCTTCCTGATCCGCACCTTTGTGGTCGAGCCCTTTGTGGTGCCCACCGGCTCTATGGAGGACTCGATCGAGATTGGCGACCAGATCCTGGCACAAAAGGTGAGCCTCGAGCTCGGTCAGCCCGTCAAGCAGGGCGATATCGTGGTGTTTCACAACCCCGATGGCACCTCCGAGCATGATGTTCTTGTCAAGCGTGTTATTGCCACGGCCGGCCAGACGGTCGACCTGCAGGATGGCAAGGTGGTCGTTGACGGCCAAGCGCTCGACGAGGACTATACGACGGGCATGAGCTGGCCACTTTCGGTCCAAGCACCCGGCACTCAGGTAAGCTATCCCTACACCGTTCCCGACGGGTGCGTGTGGGTGATGGGCGACAACCGCGAAAACTCTGCCGACTCACGCTACTTTGGTCCCGTCGATCGCTCTGATTTGATCGCTGTGGCACTCGTTCGCTACTGGCCGCTCAACCGCATCGGCGCTATCGACTAAAAACCGCTATAGTACAGTACCTAACCGTGTAATCGTTTCGACGAGGGGATATTAGAGGCATGAACGCTTCATCGCTTTCCTTCCAAGACATCATCCTGCGCCTCCAGCAGTACTGGGGCGAGCAGGGCTGCGTCATTATGCAGCCCTATGACTCCGAGGTCGGTGCCGGTACCTTCCATACCGCGACCACGCTGCGCTCGCTCGGTCCCGCCGAGTGGCGCACCTGCTATGCGCAGCCTTGCCGCCGTCCCGCCGACGGCCGCTACGGCGAGAACCCCAACCGCATGCAGCACTACTATCAGTTCCAGGTGCTCATCAAGCCCTCACCGGTCAACGCCCAGGAGCTTTACCTGGGGTCTCTTGCCGCTATCGGTCTGGACCCCAACGACCATGACGTCCGCTTTGTCGAGGACGACTGGGAGAGCCCGACGCTCGGCGCCTGGGGCCTTGGCTGGGAGGTCTGGCTCAACGGCATGGAGGTCACGCAGTTTACGTACTTCCAGCAGGTAGGCGGCATCGAGGTCGACCCCGTGCCTGTCGAGATCACCTATGGCCTAGAGCGCATTGCCATGTATGCGCAGGGCGTTAACTCGGTCTACGACTTGGTGTGGAGCTACCTGCCCGACGGCACGCCCATGACCTATGGCGACGTGTTCCTCGAGAACGAGCGCGAGTTCAGTGCCTATAACTTTGAGGTCGCAAACGTCGAGATGATGCGTCAGAAGTTTGACGACTACGAGGCCGAGTGCCATTCCTGCCTGGAGCGCAAGCTGCCGCTGCCGGCATATGACTGCGTCATGAAGTGCAGCCACGCTTTCAACCTGCTCGATGCTCGCGGCGCCCTGTCCGCGGTCGAGCGTGCCAACTACATCCTGCGCGTCCGCGCCGTCGCCAAGGCGTGCTGCGAGGCCTACATGGCCGAGGTCGCCGGAGTCAACGAGAATGCCGATCAGGAAGGCGAGGTGGCGTAAGCCATGGCAGACGCTAAGGATTTCCTGTTTGAGATCGGTACGGAAGAAATGCCCTCCGCACCGCTGAACAATGCCGTCAAGCAGCTTGGCACCATGATCGCCAAGGGTCTCGACGAGGCCGGTCTGGCCCACGGCGAGGTCCGTGTGATCTCGAGCCCGCGCCGCCTGGCTGCGCTCGTTGCCGACGTCGCCACCGCGACCGACGAGGTTCACGAGGTCAAGCGCGGCCCCGCGGCCAACATCGCCTTCGATGCCGATGGTAACGCCACCAAGGCCGCCCAGGGCTTCGCCCGCAAGTGCGGTGTGGCTGCCGAGGACCTGGTTCGTCGCGAGGACACTGACGGTCGCGAGTATGTGTTCGCTGAGAAGAACATTCCCTCCGCACCGGCTACGCCGATTCTGACCGCTCTGTGCGAGAAGACCATCGCCGGCCTGCAGTGGCCCAACTACCGCAGCCAGCGCTGGGGTCACGAGCATGCGACCTTTGTTCGTCCGGTCCGCTGGATCTGCTGTCTTTTGGGCGAGGATGTTGTGCCCGTGTCGTTTGCCGACGTGACGAGTGACAACACCACGCGTGGTCATCGCGTACTTGGCCCCGGTGACCATGTGGTTGCCAGCCCCGCCGTCTACGAGCAGGTGCTCGAGGACGCCGGCGTGCTTTCTGCCGAGCGCCGCCGCGAGGCCATCCTTGCCGGTATCGCCGAGGTCGAGGCCGCTCGCCCCGGTTGCCATGTCGACACGCCCAAGAAGGTCTTTGAGGAGGTCATCAACCTCTGCGAGTGGCCGACGGTGCTCGTCGGTACCTTCGATGAGGAGTTCCTCAAGGTCCCGCACGAGATCATCTGCGAGTCCATGCTCACCAACCAGCGCTACTTCCCGATCTATGACGGCGAGGGCAAGCTCACGCGTGAGTTCGTGGTCGTCTCCAACAGCAAGCCCGAGAATGCCGAGCGCGTGATCGACGGCAACGAGCGCGTTGTGCGTGCCCGTCTGGACGATGGCAAGTTCTTCTACGAGGAGGACCTGAAGATCTCCCTCGACGAGTTCCGTGATCGTTTGGCCAAGGTCGCCTTCCAGGAGAAGCTCGGTAGCGTGCTCGCCAAGTCCGAGCGCATCGAGCAGCTCGCGCTCGCTATTGCCCGTGAGGCACACCTGGGTGCTCACCTGGCAGCCGATGCCGCTCGCGCCGCGCACCTGTGCAAGGCCGACTTGGTATCCAACGCCGTCGTCGAGTTCACGAGCCAGCAGGGCGTGATGGGCGGTTACTACGCCACCGCGATGGGGGAGAACGATGAGGTCGCCCACGCCATTCGCGATCATTATCGTCCCCGCTTTGCCGGTGACGAGCTGCCCGAGGGCACCGCTGGCTGCATCGTGGCCTGCGCCGACAAGCTCGATACCATCGCCGGTATCTTTGCCATTGGCGAGCCCCCGACCGGCTCCTCCGATCCCTACGCGCTGCGTCGTGCCGCTATCGGCATCATCAACATCCTGCGCGACCGTCTGCCG
>CATZTY010000170.1 GCA_958424475.1 uncultured Collinsella sp. | reverse complement strand
TCAATTGGTGCCCCACCTGTAAGACTGTTCTGGCTAACGAGCAGGTCACCGAGGGCAAGTGCTGGCGCTGCGGCACCGAGCCCGAGAAGCGCGACCTGGAGCAGTGGTACTTCAAGATTACCGAGTACTCCCAGGAGCTGCTCGACGATCTGGAGAAGCTCCCCGGCTGGCCCGAGCGCGTCAAGCAGATGCAGGCCAACTGGATCGGCCGCTCCGAGGGCGCCGAGGTCGACTTTACCCTGTGCGACAAGGATGGCGAGCCCATCGAGGGCGACGAGGGCAAGATCACCGTCTTTACCACGCGTGCCGACACGCTCTTCGGTGTCTCCTTCTTTGTCCTGGCTCCCGAGTACGCCCGTCTGCACGAGCTCGTCGAGGGCACGGAGTACGAGGAGGCCGTCACCAAGATTGTCGAGGACTCCAAGCATATCTCTGCCGTCGAGCGTGCCCAGGGCACCCTCGAGAAGCACGGTGCCTTTACCGGCCGCTATGTGGTGAACCCCGTCAACGGCGAGAAGGTCCCCGTGTGGGTTGCCGATTATGTCGTTGCCGACTACGGCACCGGCGCCGTCATGGCCGTTCCCTGCGGCGACCAGCGCGACTTTGAGTTTGCCCGCAAGTACGACCTGCCGATCGTGCCGATCATCCTGGACGATGACGATCGCGCTGCCGTTGAGGCCAGCGGCGAGACCATCGATACCTTCCATGCCGAGACCGTCGACTGGGATTGCGTCCACGCTGCCGAGGGTACGCTCGTCCAGTCCGGCAAGTACACAGGCATGCGCGGCGGCAAGCACTCCGAGGGCGAGGCTGCGATCGTGGCCGATCTTGAGGCCATGGGCTGCGGCCGTCGCAAGGTCGAGTTCCGTCTGCGCGACTGGCTCATCAGCCGTCAGCGCTACTGGGGCAACCCCATCCCGGCCATTCACTGCGAGCACTGCGGCATCGTGCCCGTGCCCGAGGACCAGCTGCCGGTGACGCTGCCCGAGAACCTGGACCTGGGTGCCGGCGAGACCCTCGCCGAGTGCAAGGAGTTCTACGAGACCACCTGCCCGGTCTGCGGTCGTCCGGCCAAGCGTGAGACCGATACCATGGACACCTTCACCTGCTCCAGCTGGTATTACCTGCGCTATACCGATCCGCACAACACCGAGCTGCCCTTCTCCCGCGAGGCCGCCGACCGTTGGATGCCCGTCGATAACTACATCGGCGGCATCGAGCACGCCATTTTGCACCTGCTCTACAGTCGTTTCTTTACCAAGGCCCTGCGTGACCTGGGCCTGCTGAGTGTGGACGAGCCCTTCACCAACCTGCTGTGCCAGGGCATGGTCAAGGACGAGAACGGCGACACCATGTCTAAGTCCAAGGGCAACGTCGTGCCCCCGAGCTCGGTCATCGAGCCCTACGGCGCCGACACCATGCGTCTGGCGATCCTGTTTATCGCTCCGCCCGAGAAGGACTTCGACTGGGATCCCAAGGCCGTCGAGGGCGCTAACCGCTTTATTAAGCGTGCCTGGCGTATCGTGTGGCAGCTCGTCCAGTCCGGCGACGCCAACGTGGCCTTTGACAAGTCCGCGCTCGATGAGGTTGCGATGAAGCTTTATCGCGAGCGTCACCGCACCATCGCCAAGTGCACCGAGGACTTTGACCGCGGTCAGTTCAACACCGCGATCTCTGCCGTCATGGAGCTCGTCAACGCGGCGAGCGCTTACCTCAATGCCACTGAGGGTGCTTCCCGTGACAAGGCCCTGTGCTACGGTGTGGCCAAGGACATCGTGAGCGTCCTGGCGCCCATCTGCCCGTTCTGGGCCGACGAGCTGTGGCATGAGGCACTCGGCTGCGAGGGCAATGCCTACACCGCCGCCTGGCCCGAGTTCGACCTGGCCGAGTCCATCGAGGACACGGTGCAGATCGTCGTACAGGTGCTCGGCAAGGTCCGTGGCCGCATCGACGTCGCCCGCGACGCCTCCAACGAGGAGATGCAGGCTGCCGCCGAGGAAGCCGTTGCCAAGTGGCTTGAGGGCAAGACGGTCGTCAAGGCCATCTGCGTGCCTGGCAAGCTGGTCAACCTGGTGGTCAAGTAATCGCTGCGTGCATAGCTGACATCAAAAAGCGAGGGACGATTCCGCAGGGAGTCGCCCCTCTTTTTGGTTATGGATACTTGCGACAACACCCAATTATCCATTTCTTGTGGAGAACCTGTGCTCACGCTGACCTGCGGGTTTGTGTTGTGGTTGCACGTTTGTGCAGGTATTGGTATAGTTTGCTTGCAAATGAAGTTGTAATTGAAAGAAGTGGGGTTTCGGCCCCGCTTCTTTTTTGTATGGATGGAGGTGCCGCAATGGTCAAGACCAAGACCGAGCAGGCGATCATCGACGCGCTCGAGGCCGTTGCTCCCCAGCACGATGTCGACATCGTCGACGTTGAGCTCGTGGGTGCCACCAAGGCCCCCTGCGTGCGCGTGCGTATCGAGGGTGCCGAGGGTCAGAGCCTGTCGCTCAACGACGTCACGGCCAACACCAAGTGGGTCGGCGATGTGATTGAGGAGCTCGACCCCATCTCTTCGAGCTATACGCTCGAGGTGTCGAGCCCGGGTATGGCGCGCCCGCTGCGCCGCCCGCGTGACTTTGCCCGCTTTGTGGGCGAGGACTGCGAGCTCACCTCCACGGCCACCGAGGGCCGTCGCAAGTACGCCGGCAAGATTGCCGCCGCCACCGAGACGAACGTGACCCTCGAGCTCGAGGATGGCGAGTCCGTTACCCTCGATTTCTCTGATGTTAAAAAGTGCAAGTTGAAGCCCACCTATGACTTCAAGCCCGCGAAGGAAGGAAAGTAAGATGGCAGCATCCGACATGATGTCCGCCCTGATGGAGCTTTGCCAGGAGAAGCACATCGACCAGCTCTATCTGATCGACCGCCTGGAGCAGTCGCTCGCCAAGAGCTATGCCGAGATCCTGCATCTTGAGTGGGGCGCCAAGGTGACCAACTTCACCGAGTTCGAGGAGATCGACGTCACTCCAAAGAACACGAGCCGCATCGCCGCCCAGCACGCCAAGGCCGAGATCAATGCCATCGTGCGCAACTCCGCCCGCGAGCAGATCTACGAGGAGTTCTCCGGCCGCATCGGTGACCTCATCAGCGGTACTGTACTGCAGTCCACACCCGATTTCACGATCGTCAAGATTCGCGAGGGCGTCGAGGCCGAGCTTCCGCACTTCGACCAGCGCCGTTACGAGAACGAGCGCAACGAGCGTCCGATGGGCGAGCGCTACCTGCACAACCAGCACATTAAGGCCGTGATTATCGACGTTCGCGACCCCAACTCCAACCTGCAGCCGGTTCGTGGCGAGCACAGCCGTCCGCCGATCGTCATCTCTCGTACCCACCCCGAGCTCATGCGTCGTCTGTTTGAGCAGGAGGTGCCCGAGATCTACGAGGGCACCGTCCAGATCAAGTCGATCGCCCGCGAGCCCGGCCAGCGTTCCAAGGTCGCCGTCCACTCGCTCGACGATCGTCTGGATCCCGTGGGCGCCTGCGTTGGCCCCAAGGGTAGCCGTGTTCGCGCCGTCGTGGGC
>CATZTY010000169.1 GCA_958424475.1 uncultured Collinsella sp. | reverse complement strand
CAAAGAAGAGCTGCGTCACAAAGAAGCTTGCGCCGGCGTCCTGTTTTTGCTTGAGGTGTTCGACCGAGAGGTTGAGATCCTCACAGGCAATGTGGCCCTCGGGGTAGGCTGCGGCGCCCACGCAAAAGCCGGCGTCGACGAGCTCGGGGATGAGGTCGCGGGCGTAGGCGTAGTCGGAGGCGGGCTTGTCGTCCTCGGTCGCGCCGGCAGGGAGATCGCCACGCAGGGCCAGAATGTTTTCAACGCCGGCGGTGCGATACTCGTCGATCTTGGCGGCGATGTCGGCGTGGGTGCGGCCCACGCAGGTGAGGTGTGCCACCGAGGGCGTGTCGAATTCGCTCGAAATCATATGCGCGGTGGGGGCGGTGGTGGCACCGTTGCCCGAGCCGCCGGCCGAGCAGGTGACCGAGACAAAGCTCGGCGAAAGCTTGCACAGATTGCCTGCCACTTCGCGAGCCGTGTCGAGGGTGAGCTCGCCCTTGGGCGGGAACATCTCAAACGAAACGGGTGCGGTGCCCTGGGATGCTGCCTGCTTAAAAACCTCGTCGACGCGCATATCGTGCTCCTCTAGATACGTAATAGTGTGATGTGTTGTAAGGATTCTACAGCACCACTGTGTCACGGTGGAGTTTCACTCGCTATTTGAGGATACCAATCTAAGATGCCTTGCTATCGGTTTTATCTATAACAGAGCGGCTAATCTGGGCACGGACTATAAAGACTGGTATCTGATGCAAAATACCAGTTAATAGAGCTCCATCCCAAATTGACTACCCTTAAACCATGGGGAGAGGTCTGCTATTTATACAGTTGATTGGCTGTTGAGGGTGGCAACGCCGCCTCGATAGGGTAACCTCATTGATTGGTTTCGCGACAGCAACATAACGGTAATGTCGCGGAAACACGGCGAGTCTAAGCTATGACTCGTTCGTTAGTAATCAACACCGCTTCTCACGCGGTACCGATACGAAGGGAGTTCCGTATGGCCGATCTTACTGACCGCTTCGGGACCATGGTGTTCTCTGAGGAAGTCATGAAGGACTACCTCCCCAAGGACATTTGGAAGCGCCTTGCTGCAACCCTCGAGGGCGGTGAGCCGCTCGACCTGGATGTGGCCAACGCCGTTGCCCATGCCATGAAGGTCTGGGCCATCTCCAAGGGCGCGACGCACTACGCGCACTGGTTCCAGCCGCTTTCGGGCATTACTTCCGAGAAGCACGACAGCTTCTTGGAGCCCAACCACGACGGCACCGCCATTACCAAGTTTACGGGCAAGAACCTCATCCAGGGCGAGCCGGACGCTTCCAGCTTCCCCAACGGCGGCCTGCGCGCCACCTTCGAGGCCCGCGGCTACACCGCATGGGACCCCACCAGCCCCGCCTTTATCAAGGACGATGTCCTGTGCATCCCCACGGCTTTCTGCTCCTACACCGGCGAGGCTCTGGATAAGAAGACCCCGCTGCTGCGCTCCATGACCGCGCTCTCGCGTGAGTCTAAGCGCGTTTTGGCGCTGTTCGGTAAGACCCCCAAGAAGGTCGTTCCTTCCGTGGGCGACGAGCAGGAGTACTTCCTGATCAAGAAGGACGCTTACCGCAAGCGCAAGGACCTGGTCATTACCGGCCGCACCCTCTTTGGTGCTGCTCCATGCAAGGGCCAGGAGCTCGAGGAGCACTACTTTGGCGCTATCCGCCCCACCGTCTCGGCCTATATGAAGGACCTGGACGATGAACTGTGGGCGCTTGGCATTCCCGCCAAGACCAAGCACAACGAGGTTGCTCCCTGCCAGCATGAGCTCGCCCCTGTCTATGGCGAGGTCAACGAGGCCATCGACCAGAATCTGGTCATGATGGAGAAGATGAAGCTCATCGCCTCCCGCCACGACTTGGTCTGCCTGCTGCACGAGAAGCCCTTTGAGGGCATCAATGGTTCGGGCAAGCACAACAACTGGTCGCTTGGCACCGAGTCCGAGAACCTGCTCGATCCGGGCGACACCCCGCTCGACAACCTGCAGTTCATCGTCTTCCTCACCGCGGTGATCGAGGCCGTCGATAACTATCAGGAGCTCCTGCGTGCCTCTGTTGCCTCGGCCGGCAACGATCATCGTCTGGGCGCCAATGAGGCTCCTCCGGCGATTATGTCCATCTTCCTGGGCGACCAGCTTACCGAGGTCGTCGAGAAGATCATCGATGGCAAGGCTTCTGTCCATGCCACGCGCGGCGTGCTCGACCTGGGCGCCGATACTCTGCCCAAACTGATGCAGGACAACACCGACCGCAACCGTACCTCCCCGTTCGCCTTCACCGGCAACAAGTTCGAGTTCCGTGCCTGCGGCTCCGAGCAGAACGTCTCCGACTCCAACCTGGTGCTCGATGCCGCCGTGGCCAAGTCGCTCAAGTCCTTCGCCGATGCGCTTGAGGGTACGCCCGAGGATAAGTTCCAGGACGCTGCGCTCGAATACTGCAAGAAGGTGCTGACCGATCACCAGCGCATCCTGTTCTCCGGTGACGGCTACTCCGATGAGTGGCCCGTCGAGGCCAAGAAGCGCGGCCTTGCCAACAACAAGACCACGGCCGATGCCCTGCCCGCCTTTGTTTCCGATAAGGCTATCGCGCTCTTTGAGGAGACGGGTGTCCTGACCAAGGCCGAGGCTCAGTGCCGCTACGACTGCAAGCTCGAGAAGTACAACAAGCTCATGAACATCGAGGCTACCACGATGGTTCGCGAGGCGCGTCGTACCTATCGCCCGGTCATTACCGCCTATGCCACCAAGGTCGCTAAGGGCCTTGAGACTATTCGTGCCGCCGGCGCCGAGGCCGCCATGCAGTGTGAGCAGAACACGCTCAACAAGCTCTGCAACGGCATCACCACCATCAACGACTCCATCAAGGCGCTCGACGCCGTGCATCAGAAGGCCGAGGGCCTCGATGGTCAGGAGCAGGCCAACGTGTACGCGCACGAGGTCGTTCCCGCTATGGATACGCTGCGCGCCGCCGTGGATGCCATGGAGGAGATCGTGGCTGCCGACTACTGGCCGGTCCCGACCTACGACGACATCCTGTTCTACGTGTAGAGCGTAACTGACATATCGTCACGGTATTGAGCCGGGGTCCGCATCGTGCGGGCCCCGGTTTTTGTTTGCGAAGGACGCTTTGAAGCCCGTTTTGCCGCCGATATGCCTAGGTATAAAGGGCTATGGGCAAATAACGTCAAATATGAGTACTGTCACAAGTCCTGTAACATTATTTATTTGCAAAATATGTAGTGTTACGCAACATATGTCCAAGTACTTAGCCGATAAACGTCTGCAATTTTTCAGCCGTAGGACGCCCGACGGCTAAATCGCCTTCTGAAGGCATGAAATCGCTGTAACTAAAATGGTAACAGTACTCATATTTGCCATTTTTTGACCACAGGCCTTGCGATGATGCCGGGATTCGCACCCTGTCGGGTTCGAATCCCGGCATATCGGTAGCAAAAAGCCCGCTACCGCGAGGGTAACGGGCTCTTCAATTCAAATGGTGCCCCCAGCGGGATTCGAACCCGCGATATCCACCTTGAAAGGGTGGCGTCCTTGGCCGCTAG
>CATZTY010000168.1 GCA_958424475.1 uncultured Collinsella sp. | reverse complement strand
AGTAAGCGCCCCACATGCCGGGCGTGAGCGAGCATGCCCAAAAGCACAGGCTCACGGCCAGGTTGACCAGCAGCGCGAGGATAGAGATTTTGATGGATGCCTTGGCGCCAAAGCGCTTGCAAATCATGTCCTGGCACAAAAACGAAACCCAGCTCACCACAAAGCCACAGTCGAGCGCCAGATACGGTAGGCTGATGAGTTCTTTGTTGGCCAGCAGGTTCATCATGATGACGCTCACGAAAAACAGCGAAACCGTTGCCGCGGGAATGCTCCGCAACAGGACCTTGTAGTCCTCCATGACCTTCTTGATCATTATGTACTCCTTTGGTTTTAGGTTTAACGAGCAGGATATCGGACCCGAACTGCTCGGACGCCCCGGTCTTGAGACGACGGTGGGTATGATAGCCGCTCACACGGCATCAGGCAAGCAAACGGCGCGGCAGCCCCGCAGGACCACCGCGCCGATGCGTTAAAAGGCTACGTTGCCAAACTCCGACAGGATAAGGTCGGGGTTGTGGTCGGTTGCCCAATCCACGTTCCACGGGCTCGTGAACAGCAGCAGCTTACCGCCGCGCATGTCCTCGACGCGCAGCGTGTCGCGCGTGAGCGAAAGAGCCGGGATATCGATGGTATCGGGGTCGTTCTGGATCCAGCGGATGTCCGTATAGGGCAGCGGCTGGCGACGAACCTCAACACGGTATTCGGCCTTAAGGCGGCGCTCGAGCACCTCAAACTGCAGCACGCCGACCACGCCCACGATGACGCTCTCCATGCCGGCACCCAGCTCGCGGAAGATCTGGATGGCGCCCTCCTGGGCAAGCTCCTCCATGCCCTTGACGAACTGCTTGCGCTTGAGCGTGTCGACCTGCGTAATGCGGGCGAACATCTCGGGGGCAAACGTCGGGATCTGCGGATACTGCACGTGGCGCTTGCCGGAGCACACAGTGTCGCCGATGCTAAAGATACCCGGATCGAACAGGCCCACGATATCGCCCGCGTACGCCTCGTCCACGATGGCGCGGTCATCGGCCATCATCGACGTGCCCGTGGCAAGCTTAAGCTTGCGGTTGCCCTGCACGTGGAAGGCGTCCATGCCGCGCTCGAACTTGCCCGAGCAAATGCGCACAAAGGCGATGCGATCGCGGTGGTTCTTATCCATGTTGGCCTGGATCTTAAACACAAAGCCGCTAAAGTCGTCGCGGCAGGGATCGACCGGTTCGCTGGTGAGCGTATCGGTATAGGCGCGCGGCGTCGGGGCCAGACGCAGGAACTCCTTGAGGAAGGGCTCCACGCCAAAGTTGGTGAGCGCCGAGCCAAAGAACGCCGGGCTCAGCTTGCCGCAGGCCACGGCATCCAAGTCGAGCTCGTCGCCGGCGCCATCGAGCAGCTCGATGTCGTCCATCAGGTTCTTATGGTTTTCCTCGCCGATGAGCTCGTCCATGGAAGGATCGCCCAGCTCAGCCTCGACCTCGGCGACCTTCTTGGTGGCGTTGGCGTGGCCGTCGCCCTCAAAGGCGATAACGCGACGGGTCTGACGGTCGAACACGCCACGGAAATTGCGGCCGCTGCCGATCGGCCAGTTCATGGGATACGTATTGATACCCAGGACGCTCTCGATCTCTTCCATGAGCTCAAACGGATCGCGAGCCTCGTGGTCGAGCTTGTTCACAAAGGTGAAGATGGGAATGTGGCGCAGCGTACAGACCTTAAAGAGCTTTTTGGTCTGGGCCTCAACGCCCTTGGCGCCGTCGATGACCATAACAGCAGCGTCGGCGGCCATAAGGGTACGGTAAGTATCCTCCGAGAAGTCCTGGTGGCCGGGGGTATCGAGGATGTTGACGCAGGCGCCGTTGTAGGTAAACTGCAGCACCGAGGAGGTGACGGAGATGCCGCGCTCCTTCTCGATGTCCATCCAGTCCGAGACGGCGTGCTTGGCCGAGCTCTTGCCCTTGACCGAGCCAGCAGTCTGGATGCTGCCGGTATAGAGCAGCAGCTTCTCGGTAAGCGTGGTCTTACCGGCGTCCGGGTGGCTGATGATCGCGAATGTGCGGCGCGACGAGATTTCATCCGACAGGCTTGCCATGCGGATCCTTTCTTGCGTTCTATATGCATTACGTCGATGTAACTGCCCTATTGTAGCCGTGAAACCTCGCCATAGGGCACCTATCAGGACAAATTCATCAGTTGGGGTCTGGGTAGCCGGCTTAATCCGTATTTGTCTCTTGCGTAACTGTGCATAGTGTATATATACTGTGCTTACCGGTTATATACACGTGTAGCCCAACAGCTAAGGAGCCGCTGTGGACATCATCCTATCCAATTCGAGCGACAAGCCCATCTACGAGCAGATAACCTCGCAAGTCAAAGCTCAGATCTTATCGGGCACGCTCGCCGCGGGAGCAAAACTCCCCAGCATCCGTGCACTCGCGAGCGATCTTGGCGTGAGCGTCATCACCACCAAGCGCGCCTACGCCGACCTGGAGCAGCTCGGGTTTATCTGCACCGTGCAGGGCAAGGGCTGTTTTGTCGCCGAGGGCAACCAGGAGCTCTTGCGTGAAAACCAGCTCTGCCATATCGAAGAGCTGCTTGCGAAAGCGGCAAGCCAAGCCGAAGCCTTGGGCGTCACGCGCGACAAGCTGCACGAAATGCTCGACCTGGTAGCCCCCGATACCATGCAGTAGCCATCTGCAAGAAAGGCTATACCATGCAAAACTTGCTAGAACTCAAAGGTATCTCATGCACTGTAAGCGACCGCTTTTCACTGCGCGACATCACGCTTGCCGTGGAGCCTGGCCAGATCGTCGGCTTTGTTGGTGCCAACGGTGCTGGCAAAACAACGACGATTCGAGCTGCTCTCGGGCTTATAAAGCTCGATGCCGGCGAGGTGCGCCTGTTTGGGCAGCGCTGTGGCGCCGATGCGCCCGATGAGACACAGCGTTGTCTACGTGCCCGTGTCGGCCTCGTGCTGGACACGTGCCCCTTCCCTTCCACGCTCAAGGTGACCGAAGTTGAGACACTCGTAAGCCCGGCGTACCCCACCTGGAGCCACGACACCTTCGCTAGCCTCATCAACCGATTTGGCCTCGATCCCAAGGCAAAGGTCAAGGACCTCTCCCGCGGTATGGGCATGAAGCTGCAACTTGTCTGCGCACTCAGTCACAAGGCCGAACTGCTCGTTTTGGACGAAGCCACCGCGGGCCTCGATCCCATGGCACGCGAGGAACTGCTCGATGAGCTGCTTGCTTTTGTCGCCGACGGCCAGCACAGCGTGCTGCTCTCGAGCCACATTACATCCGACCTCGATCGCGCCGCCGACCGCGTCATCTGCATCGATAACGGTTCGATTGTGTTTGACCTGCCGCGCGAGGACATTACCGACCGAGCCGGGATCGCCCACTGCACCCAAGCGCAGGCCGCCGAGTTTATGGCTTGCGTCGAAGGCGCCCGTGCCGTCCACCACGCCTACAGCGTGGACGTGCTCGTGCCCAACCGTCGCGATACGCTCGAGGCCTTTCCCGAGATTCCCTGCGATCGGGCAACCATTGATGACTATCTTCGCCTCATGCTGAAAGGGGCTTCGAAATGAAACGCGCCTTTAT
>CATZTY010000167.1 GCA_958424475.1 uncultured Collinsella sp. | reverse complement strand
CTGACTCGGGCCTGGACGTCGACGCCCTCTCCACCGTCAGCCATGGCATGGACGCCTACCGCAAGAGCTGCAACGGCTCCATGCTCATTATCACGCACAACACGCGCATCCTGGAGCACCTGGATGTCGACCGCGTCCACGTTATGGTGAAGGGCCACATCGTGCGCGAGGATGACGCCTCGCTGATCCCTTGGATCGACAAGAACGGCTTTGAGACCTTCGAGCGCGAGGCCGCCGATCAGCGCGCCCAGGCCGAGGCCGCCGCTGCCGAGCAGCAGGCGTAAAGGGGCGACGCAATGACCAAGAACCGCACCGAGGTCGCGGACATCGACCGCAGCCTCTACGACTTCACCTATGGCGAGGAGGGATTCGAGCGCCTCGACGCCGGCATCACGCCCGACATCGTGCGCGAGATCAGCGCCAAGAAGGACGAGCCGCAGTGGATGCTCGATCTGCGCTTAAAGTCCCTCGAGATTTTCAATCGTTTTCCCGACCCGACGTGGGGCCCCTCCATCGAGGGCCTGGACATGGACAACATCGTCACCTACGTCAAGCCCAACACCGATCAAAAGCACGACTGGGAGTCGGTGCCTGACGACATCAAGAACACCTTTGAGCGCCTGGGTATCCCCGATGCCGAGCGCAGCTACCTGGCGGGCGTCGGCGCGCAGTACGACTCCGAGCTCGTCTACCACAACATGCAGGACACCGCGTCCAAGATGGGCATCGTCTACTCCGGCATCGAAGAGGCCCTGCACGACCCGCAGTGGGAGCCGCTCATCCGCGAGAAGTTTATGACGCTCATCCCGCCCACCGACCACAAGTTTGCGGCCTTGCACGGTGCCGTGTGGTCGGGCGGCTCGTTTGTCTACGTGCCCAAGGGCACCAAGCTCGACTTCCCGCTGCAGAGCTACTTCCGCCTCAACGCCAAGGGCGCCGGTCAGTTTGAGCACACGCTCATCATCGTCGAGGACGATGCCGACCTGCACTTTATCGAGGGCTGTTCCGCGCCCAAGTACAACGTGGCCAACCTCCACGCCGGCGCCGTCGAGCTCTTTGTGGGCAAGCGCGCGCACCTGCGCTACTCGACCATCGAGAACTGGTCCAAGAACATGTACAACCTCAACACCAAGCGTGCGCGCGTGGACGAGGATGGCGACATCGAGTGGATCAGCGGCTCCTTCGGCAGCCACGTGGGCTACCTCTACCCCATGAGCGTGCTCAACGGCCGTCGCGCCCGCTCGAGCTTTACCGGCATCACCTTTGCCGGCGCCGGGCAGAACCTCGACACCGGCTGCAAGGTCGTGCTCAACGCGCCCGAGACCTCGGCAACCGTCGAGACCAAGGGCATCTCCAAGAGTGGCGGCATTCAGACCTTCCGCAGCTCTATTGTGGCGACACCCAAGGCCGAGGGCTCCAAGGCAACCGTGAGCTGCCAGTCGCTGATGCTCGACGACCAAAGCCGCTCCGACACTATTCCGGCCATGGACATCCGCGCCAAGAACGTCGACATCGGCCACGAGGCCACCATCGGCCGCATCGGCGACGATAAGGTGTTCTACCTGATGAGCCGCGGTATCTCGGAGGAAGAGGCCCGTACCATGATCGTCAACGGCTTTGCCAACCCGGTCTCCAAGGAGCTGCCGCTGGAGTACGCCGTCGAGATGAACAACCTGATTAAGCTCGAGATGGAAGGAGCGATCGGATAATGAAACAGGAAACCAACACCGCTGCTACCACGCCCGAGCAGGTCAACGCGATGCCGGCTGCCACTTGGGGCTGGCTGAAGATGAATCAGACCAAGCTCGAGCTCTCTGACGAGCTTGCCGCCGCTCCCACCGAGACCATTGAGGTCGAGGGCTTGGACGAGCAGTTTACCGGCGTGGCAGACGCGTTCGACGCCGCCATGGACGCCATGGCCGAGCGCTTCCCCGAGCGCCGTGCCTCCGCCCCCGGTGATGCCGCCGGCCGCGCCCGCATCACGCCCGAGACCGAGCTCGACGTGCCCGCAACCTCCGTCTACCAGGCCGGCGCCATTAAGCTCGAGGAAGAGCTCTCCCCTGCTGAGGCCTTCGAAACCGGCATGGGTGAGGCTGCCTACGCCTACTTGGCCGAGCACGCTACCAAGCGCATCGTCATCGATGTGCCCGCATACAAGCACGCCACGGTTACCGTGCGCGTGAGCGGTGTCGATGCAGCCGCGGCCATCGCCGCCATCGACGTCGTCGCCCGTCCCCAGTCGACGCTCGATCTGCTTATTGCCCTGGACTCCCCCGTTGCCGGCGAGGGCGTCGTGGGATCCGTGCTGCGCGTGTGCGCCCACGAGTACGCCACCGTCAACGTGGCCTGCACGCAGACGCTCGACGATAGCTGGATCGCACTCGACGACACCGGCCTGTTCCTGGACGAGGGCGCGCGCGTCAACGTGCAGCACACCGTCCTGGGCGCTGGCGCCAGCGCCACCGGCCTTGCCGGCGACCTGCTGGGCGATACCGCCAAGGTCACCATCGATACTGACTACCTGGGCGCCCGAGAGCAGGTGCGCGACTTTAACTACGAGCTGCGCCACCGCGGTCGCAAGACCGAGTGCGAGATCGACGCCAACGGCGTGCTGACCGGCACGTCCAAGAAGGTCTACCGTGGCACCATCGACCTCGTGCACGGCTGCAAGGGTGCCGTCGGCACCGAACGCGAGACGGTGCTCTTGGCCAACAAGGGCGTCGACAACAAGACCGTCCCCGTCATCCTCTGCGACGAGGACGACGTCGCCGGCAACCACGGCGCCACCATCGGCCACGTCCGCGACGAGCAGCTGTTCTATCTCGCCTGCCGCGGCCTTGACCAAAACGCCGCCGAGGACCTGTTCATCCGTGCCAAGCTGGAGGACGCTGCGCTTTCCGCGACCGACGAGCGCACCCGCGCAGCCGTCGTCCGCCTGGGCAACAACCTGATCGACAACTTTGAAGAGGAGCTCGCATGATCGACACCGAGCACGTTAAATGCGACACCTGTACTGCCCCCGAGCCCATGGAGCTCGACGCCAGCGACGAGGCTTCGCGCGGCTGGCCCACTGTGGACATCGAGACCAACCCCTACAAGGCGCAGTTCCCGCTGTTTCAGCAGCACCCCGAGATCGCCTTCCTCGATAGTGCCGCCACCGCGCAACGCCCTGCCTGCGTGCTCGACGCCGAGCGCGACTTCTACCAGCGTATGAACGCCAACCCCCTGCGCGGCCTGTACTCGCTGTCCGTCGAGGCCACCGAGGCCATCGCGAAGGTCCGCCAGCAGATCGCCGACCTCATCGGCGCTCCCCAGGCCAACGAGGTCGTCTTCACCCGCAACACGAGCGAGTCGCTCAACCTGGTCGCCAAGAGCTTTGCGCCAACGGTGCTCGAGCCCGGTGACGAGGTCGTCATTACCATCATGGAGCACCACTCCAACCTGATTCCGTGGCAGCAGGTCTGCCGCGAGACCGGCGCCAAGCTCGTCTACCTCTACCCCACCAAGACCGGCCAGCTCACCACCGAGGAAGTTCTTGCCAAGGTTGGTCCCAAGACCAAGATCCTGGCCGTGGGCCAGGTCTCCAACGTGCTGGGCGT
>CATZTY010000166.1 GCA_958424475.1 uncultured Collinsella sp. | reverse complement strand
GTGGCCGCGAAAATCGTCGCACCGCAGAACACGCCCGTGGCCAGGTTCGCCAACCAAAAGACGCTTTCGAGCGGTACGATCTGCGCCTCAGCGATACAGCGCATTGCGGCAATAACAAGCGCGAACGCGGCGCCGCTAAGACCGCTGAGAAGTAGGAAATATCCAACAGGAAGATGCTCGGTTTGCCCAAAACGATTGGTATCGACATAGCCCTTCCGCGTTTGCAGTCCTGCGCAAATCAACATCACGAGAACGAGCCACAAATACATGGCTGCCTCGAACGGCGTTGCAAAACCATGCGGCATTTCACTGGCGTCGCTGTGAACCCACGCAACCTGTCGAGCTATAAACTGGTAGAAAAATATCATCAACATGCCAAACGAAAGCAGCACGAAACCAATCTTGTAGATCTTCGCGCTCTCAGCCTCCAGGCGCTCATCCTTTGGGCCGGCATATTCACGCCACTTTTGCACGAGTTTTAAATCTTCAAATTTCATAGCGAACTCCTAAAGAGCGTTAGGGTCGACGTCGATCCCGTCTTCCCAAAACAGATCGTTCAACGTAACGCGTAGCGCTTTGCAGATCGCCACGCACAAATTGAGCGTGGGGTTGTAGCCGCCCGCCTCGATCAGGCCGATGGTCTGGCGCGTAACGCCCACGGCCTCGGCCAAGTCAGCTTGCGAAAGGCCAACCGCCGCGCGCGCCGCCTTCATGCGTAGGTTCTTTTTGCCCGGCATGGAGTTCCTTTCGTAGTAATGGACAGATATCCGTTGCAACATGACAGAAATATATTGCATATATCAGACAATGTCAACTATATCTGTCATTATGAAAACCATGTTCGACATCGCCATGCGGACATTACAACTTCGGTTCACTATTCAAACTTACTCGGACAGAACCGACTCGGTTTTGTCCGAGTAAACGAATCTCCATCGAACTCCGAACGATTGTTCGATGGATTTCGTGTTGGTTGGAATCGTCTGTGGGCTGGGCTATGCTACCTTGACTATCTATATGACTTAAACGCAGCAAGGGAGCACCGAGAGAGCGAGTATGGCAAAAAACACCGCAAACTATGGTAACGACAGTATCCGCCAGCTCAAGGACGAGGAGCGCGTACGCCTGCGCCCTGCCGTTATCTTTGGCTCGGACGGACTCGATGGCTGTGCACACGCTGCCTTCGAGATTCTGTCCAACGCCGTTGACGAGGCGCGCCAGGGCTACGGCAAGCTCATCACCCTTACCGCCTTTCGCGATGGCTCCATTCAGGTAGAGGACAACGGCCGCGGCTGCCCGCTCGACTGGAACCCCTCCGAGAAACGCTTTAACTGGGAACTTGTCTTTTGCGAGCTCTATGCCGGCGGCAAGTATAACAACAACCAGGGCGGCGACTACGATTTCTCGCTCGGCACCAACGGCCTGGGCTCGTGCGCGACCCAGTACGCTTCCGAGTACATGGACGTTACCGTCTGGCGTGACGGTAACAAGTACTCCTTACACTTTAAGAAGGGCAAGGTTGTCGGCGCCAAGAAGAAGGCACTCGAGATTGAGCCCTGCGACGAGAACCGCACCGGCACCACTATCAAGTGGCGCCCCGATCTTGAGGTCTTTACCTCGATTAGCATTCCCCACGATTGGTATCGCGAGACCATGCGCCGTCAGGCCGTGGTCAACGCCAACGTGACCTTCCGCCTGCGCATCGAGGGCGACGATGGCGAGTTTTCCGAAGAGGACTTTTGCTACCCCAAGGGCATCGAGGACTACGTGCTCGAGAAGGTCGGCACCGACTACCTTACCGAGCCCTTCTTTATCGAGGCCGACCGTCGCGGTCGCGATCGCGAGGACCTGCCCGATTACAACGTAAAAATCACCGCGTGCATGTGCTTCTCGCGCACCTTCATGATGCAGGAGTACTACCACAACTCGTCGTGGCTCGAGAACGGCGGTTCGCCCGAGAAGGCCGCCCGTAGCGCTCTGACCAGCGCCATCGATGCTTATATTAAGCAACAGGGCAAGTACAACAAAAACGAGAGCGGCATCAAATGGCAGGACGTCCAGGACTGCCTGGTGCTGGTGACCAACTGCTTCTCCACCCAGACGTCCTATGAAAACCAGACCAAGAAGGCCATCAATAACCGCTTTATCCAGCAGGCCATGACGGCATTCTTTAAGGAGCGCCTCTCGACCTACTTGATCGAGAACAAGGACGCCGCTAATAAGATCATGGAGCAGGTGCTCATCAACAAGCGTTCACGCGAGAATGCCGAGAAGACGCGCCAGAGCATCAAAACCAACCTGCAGCAGAAGACCGATATGGCCAACCGCGTGCAGAAGTTCATCGACTGCCGCTCCAAGGACAAGAACCGTCGCGAGATCTACATCGTAGAGGGCGACTCGGCAGCAGGCGCCATTCGCACCTCGCGCGATGCCGAGTTCCAGGGCGTTATGCCCGTTCGCGGCAAGATTCTCAACTGCCTGAAGGAGGACTATCCGCGCATCTTTAAGTCCGACATCATCATGGACCTCATGCGCGTGCTGGGCTGCGGCGTGGAGATCAAAGACAAGCGCATCAAGAACCTCGGCGCCTTTGACCTGGACAACCTCAACTGGAACAAGGTCATCATTTGTACGGATGCCGACGTCGACGGGTATCACATCCGCACGCTCGTGCTCACCATGCTCTATCGCCTGGTGCCCACACTTATCGACGAGGGCTACGTATATATCGCCGAGTCGCCGCTCTACGAGATCAACTGCAAAGAAAAGACCTACTTTGCCTACACCGAGCTCGAGAAGAACGGCATCCTTAAGGAGATCGGCGACCAGAAGTGTTCCATCAACCGCTCCAAGGGTCTTGGTGAGAACGATCCGGACATGATGTGGCTCACCACCATGAACCCCGAGACGCGTCGCCTGATCAAGGTGGAGCCCGAGGACGTCACTAAGATGGAGACCATGTTCAACCTGTTGCTGGGCAACGACGAGGCAGGCCGCAAGCGCCATATCTCCGAGCACGGCAAAGAATACCTGGACCAGCTGGACCTGCAGTAGCAGCAAATCGATAACGACGGCCTATAAGAAGTTCAAGAGGATATCGTGGCAAAGAAGAAGACGAAGAACCAGCCAAAGAAAAAGCAGGTTAACGCCGAGAACGTCATCGGCCTGCACTCCGAGGTCACCGACCAGCCGATCACGCAGACGCTCGAGGTCAACTATATGCCCTACGCCATGAGCGTCAACGTCTCGCGTGCGTTCCCCGAGATCGACGGCTTTAAGCCCTCGCACCGCAAGCTGCTCTACACCATGTACAAGATGGGCCTGCTCAAGGGCGAGCGCCAGAAGAGCGCCAACATCGTGGGCCAGACCATGAAGCTCAACCCGCACGGCGATGCCGCAATCTACGAGACGATGGTGCGCCTGGCGACGGGCAACGAAGCGCTGCTTGCGCCCTTCGTGGAGTCGAAGGGCAACTTTGGCAAGTACTATTCGGGCGACCTGAGCTACGCCGCATCGCGTTATACCGAGGCCAAGCTCTCCCCCATCAGCGCCGAGATCTTCAAGGACATCGACAAGGACCCGGTCGACTTCGTCGACAGCTACGACGGTGCCA
>CATZTY010000165.1 GCA_958424475.1 uncultured Collinsella sp. | reverse complement strand
CAGGAAAACGATCGCCTGGCAGATGCTGAGGGAATCGATAGAGCCGTTCGCTCGATCTCTGGTTTTCCCTTCCTATTGCAACTCGTAGGCTACCGTGCCTGGGATCTCACAAGCGATTCGAAGGAAATCTCGTCGCGCGACTTTGACCTGGGAATCAAAATCGCGCGCGACGAGATGGACGATCGAATCCTCGCGGCAACCTATCGGGAACTCACTGCAGAGGACAAGCGATTCCTCATCGCCATGCTCGATGACGAGGAAGAGTCCACCACCGCTGACCTTGTCGAGCGCCTTAAGCGTTCGCCACAGCAGGTCTCCCGCTACCGACGCCGCATGATAGATGCCGGCATCATCGGGGAACGAGGACGAGGGCTCGTCGCATTTGAATTGCCATTCTTCCGCGACTATCTCGCGGCTCAATGCGTGAAATAGAAGTCAATATGGCAAAGGGGCAGTCCCTTTGTCACATTGCCTATAGGTAGCGACCGGTAATGCTCTTGGAGCAAGCTACGATGTCGCCCGGCGTGCCGGTGCAGACGATTTGCCCGCCGGCGTCGCCACCGCCCGGGCCCATGTCGATCACGTAATCGGCGTTACGGATAAGGTCAAGATCGTGTTCGATCACGATAACCGTGGCGCCCTTGGCGACAAGGCCGTCGAACACACTCAGCAACACCTGAACATCGAGCGGATGTAGTCCGATCGTGGGCTCATCGAACACGAATACGGCATCATCCTGCACGCGACCCATCTCGCTCGCGAGCTTAAGGCGCTGTGCCTCACCGCCCGAAAGCGCCGGTGTGGGCTCGCCAAGCGTGAGATAACCCAGGCCCAGGTCGTGCAAGGTCTGCAAACGCGTCTGAACCTTCTTGAGTCCCAGTGTGGCGTCGATGGCCTCGTCCACACTCATGTCCATGAGCTGCGGCAACGTCAGCAAGCTCCCGTCCTTACCCTCGCGATGGATATGCGAGGCGGCCTCGGCGTAGCGCGAACCACGGCATGCCGGGCAGACGATCTCGACATCGGGCAAAAACTGCACGTCGAGCGATATCGAGCCCGTGCCATCGCACGTAGGGCAGCGCAAGGCGCCGGTGTTGTAGCTAAAGGCACCCGCCTTGTAGCCGGCTGCCTTGGCCTCGGGCGTACGGGCGAAGGCGCGGCGCAGCTCGTCATGGATGTCGGCATAAGTCGCCACCGTCGAGCGCACGTTGGCGCCGATGGGCGTGGCGTCAATCAGGTTGGCGCGTGCGATGCCCTCGGCGTCGACCCAGCGCACATGGCTTGGCAGGCGCGCGCCAGTTGCCTGAGCCTTGAGTGCAGGGATGAGCGTCTCGAGCACCAGGGTTGTCTTGCCCGAACCCGAAACGCCCGTCACCGTGACAAGGCGACCGCGCGGTATATCGACTTCGAGCGGTTTGACGGTATGGATGGCATCGGTCGCCATGCGGATATGGCCTTGATCGAACATTTCGTCGTCAGCCACCCGCGGGCGCAAACGCTTGGGCTCGGCGCGCAAAAACGGCGCGATACGGCTGTCCTGCGATTGCTCAACCTCGTCTACCGTACCAGCGGCGATTACGTTGCCGCCGCCTGCTCCGGCAACGGGGCCCATCTCGACCAGATAGTCGGCTTCCGCCAGTACGCGCGTATCGTGGTCGACAACGACCACGGTGTTGCCATCATCCACCAGATCGCGCATCACGCCCACCAAGCCGTCGACATTGGCAGGATGCAGGCCGATCGAAGGCTCGTCCAGCACATAAAGCACGCCCGTCGATCGATTGCGCACCACGCGAGCAAGCTGTACGCGCTGGCGCTCACCCGTGGAGAGCGTGGCACCGGCGCGATCGAGTGAAAGGTAATCGAGACCCAGATCGACCAGACGACGGGCCGCGCTCAAAAACGAATCGCAGATATCCGTCGCCATGGGCCGCATCTCGGGCGGCAAGGATACGGGCACCCCGCGCACCCACTCAATCGCCTCGCCCAGCGTCATGGCCGCGGCCTGCGCCAGATTGATACCGCGCACTTGGGGCTGGCGCGCAGCCTCGGAAAGACGCGTGCCACCACAGTCACGGCATGCTCCCTCGCGCAAAAAGCGCGCAACGCGTTTTAAGCCCTTATCGTCCTTGACCTTGGCGAGCGCATTCTCAACGGTATAGACGGCGTTGTAATAGGTGAAGTCGAGCGGCGTGGCGCCCTCGCCGTTTTTGGGAACGTAGAGAATGTGCTTCTTAACCGCCGGACCATGGAACACGATGTCGCGCTCTTGAGGCGTGAGCTGGTTAAACGGCACGTCGGTACGCACGCCCATCTCGCCGGCTACCTGCTTCATCAGATCCCACATGAGCGTACCCCAGGGAAGTACTGCGCCCTCGTTGATGGTCTTTGACTCATCGGGCACCAGGCTCGCCTCGTCCACCTCGCGCATGACACCGGTGCCGCCGCAGGTAGGGCACGCGCCGCCGCTATTGAAAGCCAAATCCTCGGCACCCGGCGCGTAGAACTCGCGGCCGCATGTCGGACACGTGAGCGACAGGCCCGCAGCCACGTTAAGGCTCGGCTCCACGCGTGCCCCGCAATGTGGGCACACGTGATGGGCGCAACGGCTAAAGAGCAGACGCAGGCTGTTGTTGAGCTCGGTCATGGTACCAAAGGTCGAGCGCACGCCCGGCACGCTGGGGCGCTGATGCAATGCGAGCGCCGCCGGCACGTGCAGCACCTCGTCCACCTGGGCGTGTTCGGCCTGTGTTAGGCGACGGCGAGTATAGGTGCTGAGTGCTTCCAAGTAGCGACGCGAGCCCTCGGCATAAAGAACCCCCAGCGCACTCTTGCCCGAACCCGATACGCCGGCAATGCCCACGAGCTTTCCCAGCGGAATATCGATATCGATGTCCTTGAGGTTATGGACGCGCGCGCCACGCACCTCGATAGCCTGCGGGCTCATCTTCTGTTCCGTCACCTTTATCACCCTACTCATGCCATAAAACCCGATCGCGAATGTACGCGCCCAGCATGGGCACGGTAAACCGGACGAGGCCGTATCCGGCAGCCTCGATGACGCGCTCGCGAATCAGGCTTGCGCGATATTTGCTCGCCCAACTCTGAGTACGGTCGCAGCGCTCAATGATGTCCGCCATGCGCGTCGGTTTACCCTCGTCAACCGCCATGGCCTCGATAAATAGGCGTTGTGGACTGCGCAACCCGTAATACAGAGGCGCGTCAACCGCTTCATAGAACTCGGAGACGGCATCCGCATGGCCATCCTCGACATCACGCCTTTCAATGACCTGCGAGCCACGCCGGACAGCAGCCCGCCACATGTAATATCCCACCAGCTGGACCATATAGGGATGCCCCATGCTCTTGTGTGCCGCAAGGTCCGCCGTCTCCGCGTCAACGTAAAGACCAGCGTCTTTGACCGTCTGGATATATGAATCGCGCACTTTGGGCAAAGAAATCGCCCCCAGCGTACGCTGCTGGGCGCGGCGCAGAAACGTTACGCTCGGCTCTTCGAGCAAGTCATCAACCATACTGGGCAAGCCGGCAAAAACCAGCGCAAGGCCGCGCTGGTCGCTATCGGGCAAGCCCGTGGCATCTTGATCTCCAAGCAC
>CATZTY010000164.1 GCA_958424475.1 uncultured Collinsella sp. | reverse complement strand
GCTATCTTGAGCTTTCGATGGGAACGTGCGTTTTGAGCCATGCGGTATTCTCCTATAAGATGTTAATACGTCAACATTTAATGCAAGCGCATTATGGACGTTCGCCGTCGATGCGTCAACAGGCAAAGAATGGGTAAACAAAGGGTCGCGTATGGCGCAAATTTCGCACGTACCTAGACGCTTTGATATAGTGTTGAGAACTCTTTACGTTGGAGGATGTAACCGGCATGTCCGATTCGAGCGACAGTTCCAAGCCGCGACCCAAGACCGCGGCCGTTCCACACTACACGGTGGGCGAGGAGATTATGAACTCCGTCACCCATGGTGTCGGCTGCCTGCTGGGTATCGCGGGCCTGGTGCTCCTGATCGTATTCGCCGCCCTGCGCGGCGGAGGCCCGGCCCACATGGCCGCGGCAATTGTCTATGGCGTTAGCATTATCCTCGAATACCTAGCCTCCACGCTCTACCACGCGATTCAACCCGCGCGCGCCAAGCGCGTGTTTCGCATCATCGACCACAGCTGCATCTACCTGCTCATAGCCGGCAGCTATACGCCGTTTTGCCTTATCACGCTCGCAAACGACGGCGGCCCTGCGCTGTTCTTTGCCGTATGGGCCATCGCCATTATCGGCATCGCCCTCGAGTGCTTTATGCGTGAGCGTCAACCGCACTGGGTAAGTGGCCTGGTCTACCTGCTGATGGGCTGGCTCGTTGTCTTTAAGCTGCCCGAACTTGTGGCACTGCTCAACCCCGTGGCACTTGCCCTGCTCGCCGTCGGCGGCGTGTGCTACACCGCGGGCGTGCCGTTCTATATCGCCAAAAACGTGCGCTATCTGCACAGCGTGTTTCACCTGTGGGTGCTCGCCGGCAGCATCTTCCAGTTCATGGCGGTGATCCTTTTCGTAATCTAGCGACCATGCCTGTGCGCCCGCGTCCTCGTTTGGGCGCCGGTGCAATTGCCGTATCCGCCATGAACGTTTTACCCTGACGCCCGAATCTTGGAGGTTCGAGAAACTCCCGATGGACATAACCATCTCCCTTATCACTACCCTCGTTTTAACCCTCATCAACGGCTACTTCTCCATGTCCGAGATGGCGCTCACCACGGCTAAGCGCGCCGTGTTGGAGCACGATGCCGAGGAAGGCGACAAGCGCGCCGAGCGCGCCATTAAGCTGGCCGCCGACTCCGACCAGCTGCTCGCCACCATCCAGGTCGCCATCACGCTCGTGGGCTTTGCCTCGTCCGCCGTCGCCTCGACGAGCCTGTCCGACCCGCTTGCCACGTGGCTCATGAGCTTTGGCATCGCGCCGCTCTCTGCCATTGCGCGCGGCCTGGCGCCGGTCATCATCACCGTCGCCGTCGCCTTCGTGTCCATCGTGATTGGCGAGCTCGTGCCCAAGCGCATCGGCCTCGCTAACGCCGAGGGCGTATCCAAGCAGGTCGTGGGACCGCTCTCGGTGTTCCAAAAGATCGCCCGCCCGCTCGTGTGGCTGACCGGTGCCTGCTCCGACGGTCTGGCCCGCATCCTGCGCATCAAGAGCGCCGATGACCGCCAGAACGTCTCGGAGGAAGAGATCAAGTACATGGTCTCGGAGCAGGACGACCTGCTCGACGAGGAAAAGCGTATGATTCACGAGATCTTCGACCTGGGCGACACCGTTGCCCGCGAGGTCATGGTGCCGCGCGTGGACACCACCATGTGCGAGGACGACGAGACGGTCGCCGACGTGCTGTCCGCCATGCGCCAGACCGGCTTTAGCCGCATCCCCGTCTATCACGAGGATCCCGACAACGTCGCCGGCATCGCGCACATCAAGGACCTGATTCAGCCCGCGCTCGACGGCAAGGGCGACCAGCCCATCGCCGGCTTTTTGCGCGACGCCACCTTTGTGCCCGACACCAAGGACATCCTGCCGCTGCTGTCCGAGATGCAGACTTCGCACGACCAGATCGTAGTGGTCGTGGACGAGTACGGCGGCACGGCCGGCATCATCACTATCGAGGACATCGTCGAGGAGATCGTCGGCGAGATCGAGGATGAATTCGACCCCGACAACAAGTATCTCACGCGCCTTTCGCGCCGCGAGTGGCTCGTTGATGGGCGTTTTTCGTGCGATGACGCGATTGAGCTTGGTTGGCCGCTCGAGGAAAGCGATGATTATGAGACCATCGCCGGCTGGATTTTGGAGCTTTGCGACTCGGTGCCCGACATCGGAGAGGTGTTTGAGGTTGCAGGGTACAAGTTCAAGGTGCAGTCGATGCGTGGCCAGCGCATCTCGCTCATTCGCGTGATCGCTCCGGCCGAAACCGATAAGAAGGATTCCGAGTCTTCGGTAGACGAGCCGACGACGTCGGGTGCGGGTTCTGCGAATCCGCACGACGGCGACGAGTAGGACAAGGAAGAGTAGGGGAGAGTTATGGCAGGCCTGTTCAACATCCTTAAGGTCACCGTCAGCGAGGACAAGATCTGCGCGCACGTGCTGGTGAACCCCGGCATGCCGCTCATGACCTCGGAGGATATCGAGGCCACGGCGCGCGTGTACTATCTGGTGCCGGCGATTGCCAAGCACCTGTGCCTGGGCGATTCCGGCCGCGAGTTCCAGGACTGCATGGGTCAGACCGAGCTCTGCCACCTGCTGGAGCACGTGACGGTCGAGCTCATGAACGAGACCGGGCTTGCCGGCAGCATCTCGTGCGGCCGCACGCGCGTAAGCGAGCACGACGAGCGCGTCTTTGAGGTTGAGCTTTCGTGCCCCGACGACGCGCTGGCCATCGGTGCGCTGTCTTCGGCCACCTTTATGATGGACTGGGCGTACCTGCACGCCGACCAGCCTGCCCCCGACGTGGAGGGCACGGTCGCGGGCCTGCGCAACCTGGTGCTGGGCATGCGTGCCGAGGCCGAGGGCAAGGATCCTCACGAGGCCGTTGCCGCTGCGAACGGCGAAGATGCTGCCGAGGACGAGGGCGCTGACGAGGGCGATGCGCCGGCCGACGCCGAGCCCGTTGCCGATGCGACCGCCGAGCCCGTTCCCACCGAGCCCCAGGGCGTCCCCAACTTTGACGACGAGCCCCAGGTGGCGATTGATACCGAGGGCGCGGTTGTCGAGAACCACGAGGCCTCCGCTGCCGTCTTTGGCGGTGCTGCGACGGTTCCGGCAGGGCCTGCGCATGAGGGCGGCCTGCCGCTCGTGGACGGCGCCGGCGAGGACCCGGGTGCCACGGTGGCCATGCCGGCTATGCCCCAGGAGTAGGCCTACGCGTTTATCACCATCACGCACCTGCGCCTTTGCCGTACGCAGATGAGCGGAGCGGCAAGTGATGCGCTGTGGGTATAATGGACAGCATTCAAACGGTGGGCACCGACGTGCCCGCAGGAGAGGAATGATCATGGGTAAGACTTTCAGCTTTGTCTCCGGCGCACTTTTTGGTGCCGCTGCCGGCGCTATTGTCGGCGTTGCTCTGGCCCCGCGCTCGGGCGCCGAGACCCGCGCCATGGCTGCCGATATCGCCAACGACGCCTGGGACAATATGCGCGACACCTACGAGCACAGCGCCGAGGAGGCCCGTGCTGCGGTGAATGACTTTGGCCCGATGGTTGACGCCAAGACCGACGACCTG
>CATZTY010000163.1 GCA_958424475.1 uncultured Collinsella sp. | reverse complement strand
ATATCGACACACTTGAATCACATTTATGAGTCGAAGTTCTTGGCAAGCTAATGTCTCGTTCTGTAACAGCTAGACCCCGTTTTGCCGGGTATTTGTTACAGATCAAGACGAACAGTTGGCAGGAAACTTAATGTCTCAATCTGTAACATCTGGCGGGAAATATGACCTCTAACTGTTACAGATCAAGACATAGAAATCGGCCGAAAACTAACATCTCGTTCTGTAACATCTAGACCTGTGTCTGCCGAGCTAGTGTTACAGATCGAGACAATTGCCGGGGTGGGGTCCCGTCACGGCAAGACGCCCACCGCCTAGATACAGAACCCAGGGATCACACAGGTTCGCTTATTTGGCTTTTCCGCAGGCGTTGCGTACGTAAAGACGTCGCCGTCGTGTCCCACGCGATTCAAATAGAGCGTGCCTTCGGTCTCCGATGAGTCGGGGCTCACCGTGCGCTCCCACCAGCAGGTGTCCTTGCCCTTCCACTGGCGGACCATCGTCTCGTTCGTGGAATACGGGCTCACCTTGAGCTCGCGGAAGAGCTGGTACTCCTTGCCCTCGCCATTGTAGATGTCTGCCAGGTAGTGATAGTCCTTGGCAAACGAATAGGGCGGTTGCGTACCGCACAGCTCGACCATGGCGGGCAGCCAAAGGGTTGCGGGCAACTCGCTCAGACACGATGCGCTGTTGGCGGCACCCACGTTATTCGAGATCTTTTTGACAGATTTGATGAGTGCGCGCAACTCGTTGGGCAGCAGCTTAAGGCCGTCGCCGTCGAGCCATTCCCGCAGCTCGCAATCTGCCCATCCGGCGCTCGGCGGTTCAGCCGCAGCGTTGCGCTCGGCAATACCCGCATCGAACATAAACGTCAGTCCGGCCTTGCCCGTCCCGTCCAGAAGCTCATCGTGGCGGATGCCCACAAGTTGCGCGCCAACCTGCAGCCCGTTGGTGAGCGTGACACGCTTGGCACACGGATAGGGGATATGCCCATCGGCATCGAGCAGATGAAAGCGCTTGGCAATCTCGCGTGCCTCGCTACGGGTCCCGGCGGCCTTAATCTTGAGCGAAATCTCCTGCAGCTGATCCCAAGTGTAGTCGTCAAGCGAACCGCGGATGCCGTCCAGGTAGTCGGGGATGCCAAAGCCATGGGTCGCCGCCCCAATGACGCTGAGCCCCGCAACGGCTGCAACGACGCCACCGATAATAAAGCGGCGGCGGGTCATGGCATCGTGCCGGGCCTGCTCCAGGATCTCTCGCGCGCGCTCGCCGGCGACGTCGACCTTAAGGTGCGTGCCGGAGTCGATGTCGATTGCGGCGTCACTGCCCGCGCCTTCGCGGCCCTCGGATTCGGCATCGGTGAGGTATGCCGAGAGCACCTCGAGCATCTGCTGCTCGGTGGGACGATCACACTGCTCGACTGAGAGACCCTTCATGATGATTTGGACGAGCGCTTCATCGCCCTCGCAGCGCGGCTCGAGCGGTGCCGGCTTGGTCTTGGTCTTTACGAGATAGAACGAGCCGGTTGCAGCGGCGTCCGTCGACTCAAAGTCAAACGGTTTGCGACCGCTGTAGAGCTGGTACAGAATGCTCGAAAGCGCATAGACATCGATTGCCGGCGAACGGCGAAGGGCCGCGATGCCTTCGATATCCTGCGTGAGCATCTCGGGCGCGGCGTATGCGGGCGTGGCAAAGCGCCAGATGTCGGCGCGCCGGGTGATCGTGTCGTCGCTGAGAGCCATGGTCGCGGAGCCCATGTCGATGAGGCAGGGGTCAAAGGAGCAATCGGCAATCTGCTGCTCGAGCGTTCGGCTGGTGGTACGGAACATGATATTGGCGGGCGACAGGTCGCGATGGATGACCGGATTCACGAGGCCTTGGGTCATCAAGAGCGCACGAAGCACGGCGTTTCCGACGGCGGCGACCATCTGGGTGGTCAGCCCGCCCGAGGCGTCGTGCGGAAGCAGGGGCAGCGCCTGCTTGAGTGAGGTGCCCTCGACCCACTCCATGAGGATGAGCGGGTCGTCCTCGCATGAACCGTAGCCATAGACGCGCGGAAATCCGCGCAGGTGCGAGACGGTACACAGATGACGGTACTCCTCGAACAGCGCGGCGGTGTTGGCCAGGTGAGCGGCCGATTGCTCGGCGGAGCGGTCGGGGGCTTGGCCGGAAAGGACGGCGTTGTCCTTGAGTAGCTTGACGGCAAAGACCTCGCCGCTCGTGTTGGTCGCGCGCAGCACGTGCCCGATGTTGCCGTTGTTGCGGTGGGCCGTCTGGAGAATAAGCGTCATAAACCGACGCTTGGCCTCGTCCTCGGCGCTGGGGTCGACCGCCACGGCGGTGTCGAACGTGTCAAGACGGATGAGTTTGTCGCCATAGGCGCTATTGGTAGTATCCATGGCGTTCCTTTGTCTGGCATGGGTTGCCGCACGCATACGTGAGCAGTGCGGATATCGGTAAAGTACCATGATAGCCGCACTGCCCACGTATACCGCTGAGTATTGTCGTTTGCGACGCAGAAGGTAGCAGACGAAAGACGGGCGATGACCGTCTTTCGATCACCGTCCGCGCTAGTCCACAATGACGAGGAATGTCGTGTAGAGACCCAGATGGAGCCTGTCGCTGTTTTCGATTTCTACTGGGGGATAGATCTTGCCGGGCTCGCGTTGGTCGCGCGGCGGCTCAATCACAATATCGCCGTCGCCTGCACCCGATTCGAGTACCGTGCCGTTGGTCGATCCAAGGCCCTGGGCGTACCAGTGCCCACCCTCAAGCCAAATGCGAAGATGCTCGCGTGATGCGTCGGTGCCCACATCGGTGATGCTGGGCGAGGTTTTGGGCAAAGAACCAATCACGGTGCCGCGCGGATTGCGTGTGAGGGGATGGATTTGCATGTCGGCGCAGTTGTCGGCATGGGTTCTGAGCAGACCGAGGTTGGGGGCGACGGTGCGCGGCTGCTCCAGGCTGCTCATAAAGCCACGTCCGACGGTAGTTTCGGTGGTGCCAAAGTGCCCGCCCGTCTTGCTGTCGCAAAAGCGCTCGACGGTGGCCACGCCCTGAACGGGGTCGGCGAGCGCCCCCGTTGCCACAAAGAGCATAAGGTAAAGCGTGCTTTTCTCGCGCACGGCATTGCCGTCAAAGTTGTCGATGCGATTGAGGGCATTTGCATATAGGCGGCTGTCCAGTTTGTAGCTGGCGAGAGCCAACATCATTTCGTTGGCGGCCGGACCGCGATAGTGCTCGGCGATTGCCCGATAGGCGGACTCGCCGCCGCCGAGCTTGCTGCAGATTGCCGCGGAAAGGTTGAGCGTGGTGACGGTAAAGTCGCTGTAGATGGCGGGTGCGCACTGGTCAGGCTTGCGATGGACGATGTAACGGGTGAGATACGAGCGGTTGGAAGAGCATTTCTCGAGCAGGGTACTGCCGAGATAAGAGTTTCCATTGATAAGCATTCGGGCGATCTCGAGATGTTTAAGACCGCCGAACGAGCGAATATCGTTATAGAGGACCGAGCAAGGCGTCTCTGCTGCCACGGATACCTCCTTTGATTGCTTCCTAGCCAATATGGCGATAGGAATTAATGGCCCCCGGTGGGCGACGTATTAAATGGCTGCGCAATATATAG
>CATZTY010000162.1 GCA_958424475.1 uncultured Collinsella sp. | reverse complement strand
ACGCTTTCCGCGGCACTCGAGACCGGTACCGCCAGCCTTACCAGCACCTACCAGGCGCCCGGCTCCATGGACATCGGCAACGCACCGGTCACCAACGATGCCAACGAGAGCTACGGCACCATCAGCCTGCAGCAGGCCTTTGCCGTGTCCTCCAACGTCGTCTTCGGCCAGGTGGCAAACGAAGTTGGCGCAAACACGCTCGTGCAGTTTGCCAACGCCTTTGGCTACGGCCAAAAGCTCGGCCAGGACCTGACCTCCGCGGCCTCCATCATGGCCGACCCGTCGCTCATGACCGAGTGGGAGACCGCCTGGGCCGGCGCCGGCCAGCCTGTCGGCATGGACCACACGCCCGGCCCGCAGACCACCGTCATGCAAAACGCCGTGATTGCCGCCGCCATCGCTAACAGCGGCGTGGTCATGGACCCGTACTTTGTAGCCCAGGTACTCGCCCCGGACGGAACCGTGGTCAAGACCACGCAGTCCCGCTCGCTGGGTCAGGCCGTCAGCTCCGCCACGGCCGACCAGGTCAAGCAGGCCATGCTTGCCGTCGTCCAGTCCGGCACCGGCACCGATGCCCAAATCCCCGGCGTCAAGGTCGCCGGCAAGACCGGCTCGGCCGAGACCGGCGGCACCAACGTCAACTCGATGTTCGTTGGCTTTGCACCTTACGATTCACCCACGGTCGCCATCTCGGTGGCCTTGGAGGATTACGACAAGCATGACGTCAAGGCCGCTAAGATCGCCGGTATCGTCCTGACCGCGGCGCTTGCCGCACAGGGAGCGTGATGCCCATGATCGAATCGGACACCCAAGGCGCGCCGCGGCCTAAGGGTTGGCGGCAACGCGTTACACGGCCCCAGCGGCCACATCGTAGGTACTACACACATCGTTGAGCGAATAGTTATGTTAGGAGCAGGAATGGAACAGAGGGTCCTCGGGGGAAGATACCTCCTCAAGGATAAGGTGGGAACAGGCGGCATGGCGACCGTCTACCGTGCACAGGACCAGGTTCTCGACCGCACGGTAGCCGTCAAGATCATGCTGCCGCAGTATGCTGGCGACGCGACCTTCGCCGCACGCTTTAAGCAGGAGGCCCAGGCAGCAGCCGGCCTCTCCTCCCCCTATATCGTGGGCGTCTACGATTGGGGCAAGGACGGCGACACCTATTACATCGTCATGGAGTACCTGCGCGGCACCGACCTTAAGAGCGGCATCAAGAGCCACGGCGCCCTCGACCCCAAGAAGGTCGCCCAGATCGGCTCGCAGATCAGCTCCGCGCTTTCGGTCGCCCACAAGCACGAGATCATCCACCGCGACATTAAGCCGCAGAACATCATGGTGCTGCCCGACGGCAACATCAAGGTCATGGACTTTGGCATCGCGCGCGCCAAGAACAGCCACCTCACGCAAGACAACAACGTGCTGGGAACCGCCCACTACGTCAGCCCCGAGCAGACCCGCGGTCAGGACCTCGGCCCCACCTCGGATATCTACTCGCTGGGCGTCGTGATGTACGAGTGCGCCACCGGCCGCGTTCCCTTTGACGGTGACGACGCTATCTCGGTCGCACTCAAGCAGGTCAACGAGCTGCCTATTCCGCCGAGCCAGATCAACTCCGGTGTCGACGCCGACCTTGAGCGCATCATCCTCAAGTGCATGGAGAAAGACCCGGCAAACCGCTTCCAGACCGCCGACGAGCTGCGTCAGGTGCTCAACAGCTACCTGTCGGGCCGTGCCGTCAACGTCTCGGAGCCCACGCGCATCATCGGTGCCCCCGGTGAGCTGGGCGCCACCAAGACTCGCGAGCTTTCCGATCAGACGCGCGCCATGGTGCGTCCCGTTTCGGGCGTGAGCGGCCAGAATACCGCCCGTAGCTCGGTTTCGGGCTCTACCGGCTCCTACGAGGTCGAAAAACCCAAATCCAACAAGAACAAGATCATCGCCGCCGTGGTAGCAGCCGTTGCCGTCATCGGCATCGTGGTGGCCTTTGCCACAGGACTCTTTGGCGGCGAGCAGGTCACCGTGCCCGATGTGCTGGGCAAGGACCAGCAGACTGCCGTCGAGCTGATTAAGGAAGCCGGCCTCGAGGTCGGCACCATCGACCAAAGCTACAACGACGATGTCGACGAGGGCAAGGTTGCCGAGCAGACGCCCAACGGCAACACCAAGAAGGCCAAGGGCACCAAGGTGAACCTGGTAATCTCCAAGGGCCCCAAGCCCTCCGAGAAGGTTGAGGTTCCCCAGCTTGTCGGCCTGACCAAGGACCAGGCAGAAGCCGCGCTGGCAAGCGTTGGACTGAAGGGCAACGCCTCCGAGGAGGCCAACGAGGCCGATGAGGGCCAGGTCTTTGAGCAGGGCACCGATGCCGGTAAGGAAGTCGCGAAGGGCACGACCATCTCGTACAAGGTCTCGAGCGGCCCGGATACCACGTCCGTCCCCGACCTGACCGACATGACCGAGGCCCAAGCACGCAACGCCCTCGATATGGCAGGCTTTGGCGTCGACGTGAGCTACCAGGAGAACGACTCGGTTACCGAGGGCACCGTGATCAGCTGGAACCCCAGCGGCAAGCAGAAGCCCGGCGCCACGATTACCGTCGTCATTGCCAAGAAGTCCGGCAAGGCCAGTGTTCCGGGCAACCTGTACGGCAAGAGCATCTCCGCCGCCGTCACCGCGCTCAACAACGCCGGTTTCTATAACATTGGCTTCTGTGACCAGAACGGCAGTCCCGTAAGCGGTAACGAGGATGCCACCGTTACAGGCGTCTCCCCCACCGGCAAGCAGTCCACCGACAGCACGATTACGCTGACGGTCGCACTTTCTGGTTCGGGCTCGGGCTCGGGCTCGGGCACGGGCACGGGCACGGGCGACGATTCCGGTACGACCAACTAGTCGCCATCTCACCGCTCATTACGGCTTTCGCCGCAAACATATTCGCTCACAGGCGCCCGCTTGCTCCCCCAGCAAGCGGGCGCTTTGCGTGTCTCAGTAGACATCTGGTGATTTGATTTGGAAAATGTGGACGGACCCGCAGCCGGACGGGTAGAATGTTTCTAGAAAACGACGTATCCCGCGTAAGTGTTAAGGAGCGCGGGCGGCCTAGTTTTCTAACGTGTTAAACGGCCGGGCTGCAACCCCGGCCGTTTTTATTTGCGCTTGCGGCGCAAACGCCGAGAACCGTCCGCACCGCGCGTGCGCCTACGGACCTTAAACCGAACCTCATACGAATCAAGAAACGTAATGATGAACGTGCCGACCGTCGCAAGGGCGGCGAGCGCGTTAAGGAATTTCAGCAATTGGGGACCTCCGATCAAGTCTTCGGCCGCCCGCGCACGGGATGCGTCGCACACACGATTCTAACCGATGCAGCCCTGATGATGCGGGCGACGAGAAGGGTGGCGCGAGTGGAGCTAGACGAAATGCGACCCATGGGAGCGTTACAGAGAGCCGCAACGAGAGCGATTCCGCGCGTCGCAGGGGCCGCCCATAAGCGGGACCCATCGGCCGCGAGGCCGATTGCTACGCAGCAAATCCGAATCGCTGCCGTTCGAAGAACCTGGTCGAAAGTAGTTTTTCTTTAATCTATAGCCTGAGGTTAAACTGTTGAATATCTTTATCACGATTAAATT
>CATZTY010000161.1 GCA_958424475.1 uncultured Collinsella sp. | reverse complement strand
GGCTGATGGCTCGGTTTGATAGGAGCTCGGCGGCGGGTGTGGCATATGGCTCGGCCGCGCCGGCGATTGAGGTGCGAGGCCTTAGTTTTGCCTATCCCGGGGTCAAGGCACCGGTGCTCGAGGGGCTTGATTGGCGTGTTCCCCAAGGTGCATTTGCGCTGCTTGTTGGCGGTACCGGATCGGGTAAGTCGACGCTGCTGTCGCTGCTCAAGCCCGAGATCGCTCCGGCGGGCGAGCGCACTGGCGATGCGCGCGTGCTGGGCGAGAACGTTGCCGACATGGACGTGCGGGCATCGGCGGAGCGCGTGGGCTATGTGTTCCAGGATCCCGAGAACCAGATCGTGTGCGAAACCGTGTGGCACGAGATGGCGTTTGGCCTGGAAAACTTGGGGCTAGCGCGCGACGAGATGCACCGTCGCGTAGCCGAGACCAGCTATTTCTTTGGGCTGGAAGATTGGCTTCACCGCGATACCGATACGCTTTCGGGCGGCCGCAAGCAGTTGCTGTCGCTTGCCGCCGTCCTGGCGCTGCGTCCGCGTGTGCTGCTACTCGACGAGCCCACGTCTCAGCTCGATCCCGTTGCCGAGAAGAATTTTCTGCACGCGCTGTTTCGCGTGAACCGTGAGCTGGGCTGCACGGTTGTTGTGGCTACGCATCAACCGCGGCCGATGCTCGAGTATGCGACGCGTGCGTACCGGATTGAGGGCGGTCGCGTGCGCGAGGTGGCGGATATGGCTTCTTTGGGACGCCGAGAATCGCTGTTTTCCGATGACGTGTTGGGGTGGGGTGCCATCCGATGTGCAAAAAACGGAGTATTCAGCAGGCGTGAGGACAATTTAGGCTCTCTGGAGCCGACCGGGGACGTATCGAGCGCGAAAAAAAGTTCGGAATTGGACAAATCGTCCGAATTTGTGGCGCAAACGTCGCTCGAAAACGGCTCGGAAGCCTTCCCGCGCACGGATGGAAGCAGAATACTCCAAAAAATGCACGGCGGGCCGGCTACCACCCTGTCGGAAGGCTGGTTTCGCTACGATCGCGCGGGCGGTTGGGTGCTGCGCGGGCTCGATGTGACGTTTTCAGCCGGCGCGGTGCATGCGGTCGTGGGCGGAAACGGCTGCGGCAAGTCGACGATGCTCTCGGTGCTGGCCAAGACGGCTAAGCTGCAGCGTGGCCGCATGGTGCGTGGGACGGCCTCGGCGGCACTGCTGCCACAGAATCCTAAGGCATTGCTGGTCGCCGAAACGGTGCGCGACGAGCTGATGGAATGGGCTTCGACCTGCGGATACGACGAGGCCGCAGTACAGGAGCAGACAGCGCGCCTGGGCCTAGCGGGCTTGGAGGCGCGTCACCCGTACGATCTTTCGGGCGGTCAGCGCCAGCTGCTTGCGTTGGCAAAGCTGCTGTTGATTGGCCCGGAGCTGCTGCTGCTTGATGAGCCCACCAAGGGTTTGGACTTGGCCAGCCGCCGCATCATCGCTCGCGCCCTGCGTGACCATGCGAATGCCGGCGGTACCGTCATCATGGCCACGCACGACTTAGACTTTGCCGAGCAGGTGTCCGACGACGTCGCCATGATGTTCGACGGCGAGATCGCCTGCATGGAGCCTCCGGCAGATTTCTTTGCCGACAACGTGTTCTACAGGGCGTGATGGGATGACAGATCGTCGCGCCTCGCGCCTACTCACAAAAATGGAGATTCCGCTGCTCCTGGCGGTGCCGGCAGTGATGACTGCGGCGTTGCTGGCGGGCATTGAGCAGGCGGCGCTTGCCATGCTGGTTGTAGTGGCGCTCGTGCTCGCACTGTTTTTTGCGGGCTACGAGGCGTCGCGCCCGGGCTTGCGCCAGATTGTGCCAACGCTGGTTCTGGCGGCGTTGGCCGCGGC
This sequence comes from uncultured Collinsella sp., assembly GCA_958424475.1. Classification (GTDB taxonomy): domain Bacteria; phylum Actinomycetota; class Coriobacteriia; order Coriobacteriales; family Coriobacteriaceae; genus Collinsella. The sequence goes on along the minus strand of CATZTY010000161.1, from coordinate 1,747 downwards.
GGGCCGCATCTTGTTCGGCCCCATTCCCGACTTTAAACCCGTGAGCGCCATCGCTATTATCGCGGGGGCGACGTTGGGCCGACGCAACGGCTTCATGGTCGGCGCGTTGGCAGCGCTGACCAGTAATTTCTTTTTTGGACAGGGCATGTGGACGCCGTGGCAGATGTATGCCTGGGGTCTGGTGGGCTATATCGGTGGCGCACTGGCGCATGCGGGCGCGTTTGACCGTGCCGATGGAACCGTGCGAATGCCGGCGCTGTTGGCGTATGGCTTTGCCTCGGGCTTGCTGTATGGCGTCGTGATCAACGCGTATGACATCATCGGTTTTGTGCAGCCGCTCACCTGGGCAGGCGCCGTAGCGCGTCTTGCTACGGCGGTGCCGTTCGATATCACGCACGGCCTCGCGACCTGCGTGTTCTTGGCCGCCTTGTACAAGCCTTGGTGCCGTCGCATTAACCGTGTCGTCGTGAAATACGGGCTGTAAGGCATTTCGCGTTTCCTCACGAACTTGCGGTGGAATAGTTCTCGTTTTTGGCTATTTGCTGCCCAAACAGGAACTATTCCACCGCACCTTATAGGGGGAGAGGGGTCACATGATCTGTTTTCCTCTGTCCTCCCAGGAATTACTTGGGGCTAGAGCTCTAGCGTGAGGGTGACGGGGCAGTGGTCGCTGCCAAAGATGTCGCCACGGATACCGGTGTCGCGAACGTTGGCGGCGATTGCGTCGCTTACCAGGAAGTAGTCGATGCGCCAGCCGGCGTTGTTCTTGCGGGCATTAAAGCGATAGCTCCACCAGCTGTAGACGCCCTCGACGTCCGGATTTGCCGAGCGCCAGGTATCGGTAAAGCCGGCGTCGAGCAGCTCGGTAAACTTGCCGCGCTCCTCGTCCGAAAAGCCTGCGTTGCCGCGGTTGGACTTGGGGTTCTTAAGGTCGATCTCCTCGTGCGCAACGTTAAAGTCGCCGCAGGTCACGACGGGTTTGCCGGTCTCGCGCTCGAGCGCGCTCAAAAAGTCGCGGTAGGCATCGTCCCAGGCCATGCGCACGTCGATGCGGGCGAGTTCGTTTTGCGCGTTGGGAGTGTAGACATCCACAAACCAGAACTTGTCGAACTCCAGCGCGCAGACGCGGCCCTCGGTTGCGGCTTGGGCAACGAGCTCGGCGGCCTCGCCCTCGCCGGCGTAGGGTAGCAGCGCGTCGGCGTGCAGCACGCGCAGCGGTTCCTGGCGGCTAAAGACCGCAGTGCCCGAATAGCCTTTACGCTCGGCGTAGCTCCAGGTTTGGTGATAGCCGGGCAGGTCAATATCGACCTGGCCCTCTTGCAGCTTGGTCTCCTGCAGCGCCAAGATGTCGACGTCGAGTTCTTGCGCGATCTGAATAAAGCTCGGGTCCTTTTTGAGCACGGCGCGCAGGCCGTTAACGTTCCACGAGGCAAAGGTGTAAGTCTGAGGCATGGTGTCCTTTCGACGGGGTTGGCAGGCTTAAGATTAACGCAACAAGAGCGGGGCGGAGTCCGCGAGTGATAGTGCGAACGCCGCCGTCCCGGAGACACGGACGGAGGACTCATATGACGCAGGCGATAACGGACTCCAAACAGGCCTCCGCCGCGCTGGCGGAGCTGTTTGGCACCCACAAGCGCGTGGTCTTCTTTGGCGGCGCGGGCGTTTCCACGGCGAGTGGCTTCCCCGATTTCCGCAGCGTGGACGGCCTATATCACCAACAGTTTGCCTACCCGCCCGAGACCATGCT
>CATZTY010000160.1 GCA_958424475.1 uncultured Collinsella sp. | reverse complement strand
GCCGAGCGCAAAATGGATTCTAAAAAACACCTTGCCAAATAGGAGCGTCAGGACGCGAGAAGCCCCCGCCGCACGTAGTGCGCAGCGGGGGCTTCTCGCATGTCCGAGGACACAAATTTGATTTAGCGTGGTTCCCTAAAGGGCGACAACGCAGGAGACCCGGCGAGGCCGGGAGCACTTTGTCTCGCAAACATTCCGCAGCCGCGAAGCGGCGAGGACGTTTGAGAGGCAAAGTGCGTAGGCCTTACCGGGCCTCCGGTGGGAGTTGAGTCCCTTTAGAACTTGTCGTGGAAGGTACGCGCAATGACCTCGTCCTGCTGCTCCTTGGTGAGCGTGTGGAAGTTCACGGCATAGCCGGAAACGCGGATGGTCAGCTGCGGGTACTTCTCGGGGTGAGCCTGAGCGTCAAGCAGCGTCTCACGGTTGAAGACGTTGATGTTCAGGTGGTGGCCACCCTTCTCGGCGTAAGCGTCGAGCATGTGGACCAGGTTATCGGCCTGGGTCTCGGAAACTTCAGAAACCTTCATAATGTGTCTCCTTCGATTAATAGGCGCCGGCCGAAACCGGCGCGCTAATCAGTAATCGTTATTGTTAGTATAGCACTAACAATAGTTACTCGCCCAGCTGATCAAGGTCGATATCGCCAAAGAACACCTGGTCCTCCTTGCCGAGCGCACTCGGGATGATAGAGAAGGTGTTGGAGATGCCGTCCTGAGCATCGCGGAACGGGAGCTTGGAAACCGAAGACAGCGAGGCGATAGCGCCGTGGCTATCGCGCTTGTGCATGGGGTTAGCACCCGGGGCGAACGGCTGGCCAGCCTTGCGGCCGTCGGGCGTGGAGCCGGTCTTCTTACCGTACACGACGTTGGAGGTAATGGTCAGAACCGAGGTCGTGGGCACGGAGTTGCGGTAGGTGTCGTTCATGCGGATGTACTCCATGAACTGGTGCACAACGTCGTGAGCGATCTGGTCGACGCGGTCGTCGTCGTTACCGTACTTGGGGAACTCGCCCTCGGTCTCGAAGTCGACGATGATGCCATTCTCGTCACGGACGGGGTGGACCTTGGCGTACTTGATGGCGGACAGGGAGTCAGCCACGACGGAAAGGCCAGCGATGCCCGTAGCGAACCAGCGGTGCACGTGCTTGTCGTGCAGAGCCATCTGGATGCGCTCATAGCAATACTTGTCGTGCATGTAGTGAATGATGTTCAGCGAGTTGACGTACACGCCAGCGAGCCACTTCATCATGTCGTTGTATTTGGCCACAACGTCGTCGTAATCGAGCGTATCGCCCTCGACGGCGCGGTACTTGGGGCCGACCTGCTTCTTGGAAACCTCGTCAACACCGCCGTTGAGTGCATACAGCAGGCACTTAGCCAGGTTGGCGCGAGCGCCGAAGAACTGCATCTCCTTGCCGATGCGCATGGAGGACACGCAGCAGGCGATACCGTAGTCGTCGCCGTGGTAAACGCGCATAAGGTCGTCGTTCTCGTACTGGATCGAGGAGCTGGCGACAGAAGTCTTGGCGCAGAACTTCTTGAAGTTCTCGGGCAGACGGGTCGACCACAGAACGGTCATGTTGGGCTCGGGGCTGGTGCCCATGTTCTCGAGCGTGTGCAGGTAGCGGTAGCTCATCTTGGTAACGAGCGTACGGCCGTCAACACCCATGCCACCGATGGACTCGGTGACCCACTGCGGATCGCCGGTGAACAGGGCCTGGTACTCGGGGGTACGGGCAAACTTGACCATGCGGAGCTTCATGATGAAGTGATCCACGAACTCCTGGATCTGCTCCTCGGTGAAGGTGCCGTTGGCAAGGTCGCGCTCAGCGTAGATGTCAATGAACGTGGAGGTACGGCCGATGGACATAGCGGCGCCGTTCTGCTCCTTGACGGCAGCGAGGTAGGCGAAGTACATCCACTGGATGGCCTCCTGCGTGTTGGTAGCAGGATTGGAAATATCGAAACCATAGGTCTCGGCCATCATCTTGAGCTCGCCGAGGGCGCGAATCTGCTCCTGCAGCTCCTCACGATCGCGGATGTTGTCGGCGGTCATGACCGTCGGGGTGGAAGCCTTCTGGGCCTCCTTGTCCTTGATCAGGTAGTCGACGCCGTACAGGGCAACACGACGGTAGTCGCCGATGATGCGGCCGCGGCCATAGCCATCGGGCAGACCGGTGATGATGTGGGCCGAACGGCAGGCGCGCATCTCGGGGGTGTAGACATCGAAGACGCCGGCGTTGTGGGTCTTGCGCTCGAAGGTGTAGCGCTCAACAACGTTCTCGTCGACCTTGTAGCCGTGCTGGCTGGCAGCCTGGCAAGCGATGCGGATACCACCGTTGACGTGCAGCGCGCGCTTGAGCGGCTTGTCGGTCTGGAGGCCAACAATGGTCTCCTTGTCGCGATGGGCATTATCGATGTAGCCAGCGGGGTGGCTCACGATACCCGTGACGGTCTTGGTGTCCATATCGAGGACGCCGCCCTGCTCGCGCTCCTTGAGCAGCAGGTCGAGAACCTCGCCCCACAGCTCCTTGGTACGCTCGGTCGGACCGGCGAGGAACGACTCGTCGCCCTCGTAGGGGGTGTAGTTCTTCTGGATGAAGTCTCGGACGTCAACCTCTCCCGTCCAAATGCCTTCCTTGAAGCCTTCCCATGCCTCCTGCATTGTGTAACCACGCTCCTAGTTACGTGTAATGCGGCGCTCTCTCACACCGCTGCTTATTGAATTCTTGAATTTTCGGCTTGCACTACCGGCTTCTTCCGTTCTTCACCACACGTTGGTGCAGGGAAAACGTTTGTCCACCTTGGAACTACAACCCAAAACCCAAGATTTCACCCGTTTGAGAAGGATAACATAGCTACCCCCTTCATCAGGGCTGTTATATGTTTCTTTTTTTATACCATTAGGGCGTTTTTAACAAACCCGCAGGAAATGCGAGCGCGAACAACTACCGTTCACCGATTTGTTTGGTATTTTTCCTTGCCTTTGTACGACGTTCACTCTAGCTGTTATGCCAGCTTTAGCAGGGTAAAGTGTCCCAGAGACCCTACAGAAACTGCAGGGCGGCCACGGGATCCCCCGTGGCCGCCCTGTGGCGTAGCTAGTTTTTAGCTTTGATTGCCGCTTGGCATTAGGCGGCTGCGGCGGCCTTGTCGGTCGTTGCCTTGCTATCGCCGTGACCCTGGCCCTCAAAATGCTTGTGGCACCAGCTGGTGACCAGCGGGGTCAAAATAGCCGTCACGATTGCACAGGCAGCAACCTGTGCCGTAGCCGTCGCGAGCACCGCACCGCCGTACATGGCCTCGTTGACGCTTGCCATGGCAGCAGGCGTGGCCACATTGGCTCCGGCGCAGCTCGAAATGGCCGCACCTGCGACACCCGTACCACCCGTGAGCTTATCGACCGCGATGACGGGAATTGCAAAGACCACCGAGCAGATCACGCCGAGCAGAATGCCGGGAAGACCGCCATTAATGAGCTGGCCAAAGGTCATGGTCGAGCCCATGGCAAAGAAGACGAGCACGATGATGGCGGAAAGTGCCGGTGCCATCATCTTCTTAAAGCTCGGGAACAGGTTGCCCAGAATAATGCCGACGACGATCGGCAGGATGGCGCCCACGAGCGACCAGCCGATCGGGGCCTGA
>CATZTY010000159.1 GCA_958424475.1 uncultured Collinsella sp. | reverse complement strand
GCCGCTATCGAAGGGCTGGTTCAGCCATTTACGCTATCTTGCGTTGCCGGCCATATCGCTTGGATGCGTTCAGGCCGCGCTGCTCATGCGTATGACGCGTGCGAGCGTGATCGAGGCCATGCAGCTCGAGTGCGTCAAGACGGCGCGTGCCAAGGGCGTCTCCGAGGTTCGCGTGGTGCTGGCCCATGCCCTGCGCAACGCAGCGCTGCCGATTCTCACCTCGGTCGGCTATTCTTTTGGCGCCCTGATTACGGGCGCCGTGGTGACTGAGGCCATTTTTAACATCCCCGGTTTGGGCCAGCTGGTCACGAGCTCTATCGAGCGTCGCGACTATCCGGTGATTCAGGGCGTGCTTCTGGTCGTCGCCTTGTTGAATTCGGTGATCAATCTGGCTGTCGACCTTGCCTACGGCGCTTTTGACCCGCGCGCTCGCAAATGGGGCGATGCATGATGACAAACGTTAAGAAGGCTCTTGCCAACAAGGGGTTTGTGGTCGGCGGCTGCATTTTCCTGGCGATTGCGCTGATCGCGCTCGTCGGTCCGCTGGTGTGGACGGTTAATCCCAATGCGCAGGAGATGGCGTTGCGACTTTCGGCACCTTCGCCCGCGCATCCCTTTGGCTGCGATGACTTTGGCCGCGACCTGCTTGCCCGCGTCATCGCGGGCGCGCGCGTGTCGCTTGGTGTTGGCATTGCCGTCACGCTCGCGACGAGTTTGCTCGGCTTGGTGATCGGCGCCTATGCGTGCTACAACGAGAGGCTCGATCATATTCTCATGCGCATCTGCGACGGCCTTATGTCCATTCCGGGCGTGCTGCTGGCCATCGCGCTCATGGCGATGATGGGGGCGAGCGTGTGGAACGTCATCATCGCGCTCTCCATCGTCTATACGCCCAGCATGGCGCGCATCGTGCGCTCGCGTGCGATGGTGGTCAAGGAGGAGCCCTTTGTGGAAGCCCTGCGCGTGCAGGGCGCCTCGACCGCGCGCATCGTGTGGCTGCATATCGTGCCCAACGTTATGGCACCCTTCCTGGTGCAGGCGACCTTTGTCTTTGCCGAGGCCGTGCTCTCGGAGGCCGCCCTCTCGTTTCTGGGCCTGGGCATCAAGGCGCCCGACGCTAGCTGGGGCAATATCCTGCAGGCGGGCAAGAACGTGATGCGCAAAGCCCCGTGGATGATCTTCTTCCCGGCTATCGCCATCATCGCGAGTGTGCTTTCGCTGAACCTTGCCGGCGACGGCCTGCGCGACGCCCTCGACCCCAAGACCAAGGAGGACTAGTCCATGGCTCAGCATCTTTTGGACGTGCGCGACCTCTGCATCTCGTTTGTGGGCCGCGATGGCAACGCACTGGAAGCCGTCAACAAACTCAACCTACATATCGATGCCGGCGAGATCGTTGGTGTTGTCGGCGAGTCCGGCTGCGGTAAGTCGGTGTTTGCCCAGAGTGTCATGCGCCTATTGGAGCATGAACAGAAGATGGCCTATGAGGGCCAGATTGTGTTTGATGGTGAGGATCTGCTGGCGCGTCCGCTCAAGACGATGCGCAAGGTGCGCGGCTGCGACATCGCCATGATTTTCCAGGACCCTTTGAGCTCGCTTAACCCCGTCATGACGGTCGGGGCCCAGGTCGTCGAGGCCGTGCGGGCCCACCGTAAGGTGAGCCGACGCGAAGCCCGCAACGAGGCTCTATCGCTGTTGGAGCGTGTGGGAATTCGAGATGCCGCGGCTCGCTTTGACATGTATCCGGGCGATTTTAGCGGCGGTATGCGCCAGCGCGTGATGATTGCCATGGCGCTCGCCGGGCACCCGCGCCTGCTTATCGCCGACGAGCCCACCACGGCACTCGACACGACGACTCAAAAACAGATTTTGGACCTTCTGCGCGACCTCAACAGTTCCGAGGGCATGGCGGTGCTTTTTATCAGCCATGATTTGGGTGTCGTCACGAGCATCTGCTCGCGCGTGCACGTCATGTATCTGGGCCAAATCGTAGAAGAGATCGACGCCTGCGGCCTTATGGAGCGCCCGAGCCACCCGTATGCCCAGGGGCTCATCGCGAGCATTCCGCCGCTCGAAGGCGAGCGAGTTGACACGCTGGCGGATATTCCGGGCACAGTGCCGCCGCTTACGGCAATACCCTGCGGATGCCGCTTTGCGCCTCGTTGCGCCCGGGCGGACGAGCGTTGCCGCGCGCAGGAGCCTCCGCTGGTTGCCGTGAATGCGTGCGACCGGTCTAAATGCTGGCTTGTCGAGAAAGGGGAGTGCCATGGCTGTTGATAGCGAAACCCTGCTTAGGGTCTCACATCTGACTAAAGCGTATCCCATGCCGGGCTCAGGTTTTAAGCGTCAGGCCTTTACCGCCGTGGACGATCTGTCGTTTGAGATCGCGCCGGGCGAGGTCTATGGCCTGGTTGGCGAATCCGGATCGGGCAAGTCGACGACTGGACGCTTGATCTGTGGTCTCGAGCGTGCGGATTCCGGCTCGATTGTCTATCGCGGGCACGACCTCGCCACGATGTCGGAGCGCGAACGCAAGCCGTTTCGCCGCGAAATCCAGCTGGTATTCCAGGATAGCTCTACGGCTTTTGACCCGCGCAACCGTGTCGGCCACATTTTGGAGGAGCCGCTGATTATCGCCGGCGTGCGCGATGCGGATGAGCGCCATGGGCGCGCGCTCTCGGCCCTGACCTCGGTCGGTCTTCTGGCAGAGCATTATGACCGCTATCCGCACGACCTTTCGGGGGGACAGCGCCAGCGACTCAATCTGGCACGGGCGCTTATTTGCGAGCCGCGCCTTGTGGTATGCGACGAGCCGGTCTCGGCGCTTGACGTGTCCGTTCAGGCCCAAGTGCTCAACTTGCTTCGCGACCTGCAGCGCACGACGGGCGTGGCGCTGCTGTTTATCACGCATGATATGCGTGTGGTTCGGCATATGTCCGACCGGATTGGCGTGCTCTACCACGGTCGCCTTGTCGAGGAAGGCGCGGCCGAGGACGTGATCGCGCACCCGAGCGATCCGTATACGCAGGAGCTTATCGACGCCGTTCCCTAGAGGATGCTTCCTTTTGGGTATGGCGTGGGTTCGTTGTTTAATTGTCGGTATATCGGTGCAAGAGAGGGGAACTACTATGGTCGATATCGAGGAACAGCCGTTGCCGCGCACGTTTGAGGAGTTCAACGAGCAACGCAAGGCGGCGTTTATTCGCGTCAAGGATTACAAACAGGCCGGCAATCGCCTGGTCGGCTTTTTGTGCAGCTACACGCCGCTCGAGATTATCGATGCCGCGGGCGCCGCAAGTGTCGCTCTGTGCGGTACGTCCGATGAGGTGATTCCCGAGGCCGAGAAGGTGCTGCCGGCAAACCTGTGCCCGCTCATCAAGTCGACGTACGGTTTTGCCTACTCGCAAAAGTGCCCGTTTACGTACTTTAGCGACATGATCATCGGCGAGACCACCTGCGACGGCAAGAAGAAGATGTACGAGCTACTCAACGAGCTCAAGCGCACGCACATTCTGCATCTTCCGCAGGGTCGCGATCGCGCCTACGAGCGTGAAGGCTGGTACGAGGAGTGCCGCCTGCTCAAGGAGGAGCTCGAGGGCTTCTACGGCATCACGATTACCGACGATGACCTGCGTGCTGCCGTCCG
>CATZTY010000158.1 GCA_958424475.1 uncultured Collinsella sp. | reverse complement strand
CGACTTGGCCGACGGCACCGGCAAGGCGGGACTGACGTTCCTCACCACCTCGACGGATATTTCGTCCCGCATGAACGCCATGAAAACCAGCGATGGCGGATGGGAGGCATCCGAACTCCGTGCGAAGATGAATTCGGGCGAGATCTGGAACCTGATGCCCGCCGATTTCCAATCCAAGGTTAAATCGGTTAGGAAGCTCACGAACAACGTCGGCGGCGGTAACGCGAACAAGAATGCCGCCGTGACGGCTACCTCCGACAAGCTGTTTCTGCTCAGCTACTCCGAGATCGTCCCCACCTCCTATTGGGCTTCCGACTACCCCTGGAGCTCCTCCGAGGGAACCCAGTACGAGGCCTTCAAGGGCAAGGTGATGAATAGCTATTCGGACAACCCTGCCATTGCCAGTGGCAGCTATTGGTGGGAACGTTCGGTGCGTCCGGACCACTCTACGTTCTTCCTCCGTGTCCACGCCGGCGGCGATCCGGCGATCAGTGACAATGCGACGGTCTCGAATTGCGTCCGCCCCGCCTGGTGCTTCTAGCCTCAGCTGTTAAGCCCGCACAGGCTGTGCGGGCTTTTCTTTTGGCAACCGAACGAACGGTTTGAAGTTCGTGGCACAGGATTCTCGTCTTGAAGCATAGTTGTCGGGTTGAGGTGAAATGGGGTCATACAGCGGCTCTCAGAGCGCCCGCCGCACTCCCCCGCCATTACCCCTGCGGCGTCCTCGTATAGAGCCCGTCCCGCTTGGCGTTTCGTTGCAGCAGCCCACTTGTCCACCGATCAAGTGAACTACTGGAATAAATACAGCGACACGCTTGTTCACTATAGTCGCTATATCTGTGTAAATCGCCGTGATAAATACAGCCCGTACTCGGCTGTATACCAGCTACGCGTATGTAGATTCACATCGCGTTAATAAATCGGCTCAAGCGCGTGCAAAACGCGCAAGTAGCCGCAAAAGGCGATTATCGCGTAGGTAGATTTTTGGCACCCTGTTGATTAATCAAAATTAAGCAATTGCTTAAAACAAAAAAGGTCAGGCACTAGGTGCCTGACCTGCAAACTTCTGGTCGGGACGACTGGATTCGAACCAGCGACCCCTTGACCCCCAGTCAAGTGCGCTACCAAGCTGCGCCACGTCCCGAAGCTTTTGTTTGTTGCTCTGCTCTCGCTCGCAACAGGGAGTATATTAACCCGAAACTTTAGACTTGTGCAAGAACTTTTTTACAATTTTTGAAGCAAGTCCAAAATTGTATCTGCGAGCTGGGGTTTTGTTAGTACGGGAAGTTCTTGCGTACCCGTTGTGCTCACAATCCAGGCCTTGTTGGTGTCGGTCCCAAAGCCCGAATCGGTGCGTGAGACATCGTTGGCGATTATTACATCGCACCCCTTGCGGGCCAATTTGCGCTCTGCGTACTCGACAACGTTATCGGTCTCGGCCGCAAATCCGATCACGCATCGCTCGCCCTTCTGGCGCGAGAGCTCGGCCAAAATATCGACCGTCTCGACCAGTTCGATGCGATCCAGGCGCTCGTTGGCCTTTTTGAGCTTATGGTCCGCAGGGGCCGCTGGAGTGTAGTCGGCGACGGCGGCCGCACAAATTGCCGCATCGGCCGTCTGGAAGGCGCTCAGGGCCGCCTGGAGCATCTCTGCGGCGGTCTGCACGCGCACGCACTCCACGCCGCAGGGCACATCGAGTGATGTCGGTCCCAACACGAGCGTGACCGCAGCGCCGCGGCGTGCGGCCTCCCCCGCCAGGGCGATGCCCATCTTGCCCGAAGAGCGGTTGCCAATGAATCGCACGGGGTCGATCGGCTCGTGCGTGGGACCGGCGGTAATTACGATGCGCTTACCCGCCAGGTCCTGTGGCGCGGGGTTGAGCACCTCACAGACAGCCTCTACGATGTCCTCGGGCTCGCTCATGCGTCCCGTGTCCACGTCGCCGCAGGCAAGGTAGCCGCTGCCCGGACCCACCACATGGACACCGCGCTCGCGCAGCGTGGCCATGTTGGCCTGCGTCGCCGGCGCCTTCCACATGCCGTTGTTCATAGCGGGTGCGATCACGATGGGTCGCGGCGTCGCAAGCAGCGTGGTGGAGATGAGGTCATCGGCGACGCCGTTGGCCATCTTGGCGATGATATTGGCCGTCGCGGGCGCCACGACCACCAGATCGGGCTCCTGCGCCAGCGAAATGTGGTGGATGGGGTCGGAGGGATCGTCGAATAGGCCCACCGCGACCGGCTCATTGGTGAGTGCGCGGAAGGTAAGCGGCCCCACAAACTCGGTGGCATGCTCGCTCATAACGACCTTGACGCGCGCGCCGCGCTTTTGCAGCAGGCGCACGATATTGCACGACTTATAGGCGGCGATCCCGCCGGTAATGCCCAGCAGGATCGTATTTCCCTCAAGTTGCATTGAATTGTTGGGTGCCGCCATCGTTTAAGCTTCCTTGCTCGGGAGCACCAGGAGGCGGTGGCAGTACGGGCAGTGCGTAATCTCGCTACCGTCGTGGTTCAGGTCGCTCATGGACGATGCCTGCAGCGCGGTGTGACAGACCGTGGGGATGTTGCCCTGGATGGTCTCGACGGCCAGGCCGCGGAACTGCTTGAGCAGACGCTCGTAGTCGGTGAGCACGTCGGCCGGCAGCGTGGCAGCAAGCGCGGTGCGCTCTTTAGTGGCGGCGTCAATCTGAGCCTGAAGGTCGGCAGCCTTGGCGCGGGCGGCCTTGGTATCGGCCTTCACGCCCTCCTCGAACTTGGCGATGATTGCCTGCGCGCGGGCCTCGCGCTCGAGCGCCTCCTTATGGGCGACAACGACGTCCTTGCGGGTGTGCTCAATCTTGTCCAGACGCTTGGCCAGGGTGGCGAGTTCATTCTCCAGGTCCTGAACCTCGCGGTAGTCGGAGCCGTCGACATGGCGCTTCTTGGCAGCCTCGATGGCGTTGTTGGTCTGAATCTCGGTGGTGTTGAGATCGTCGAGCTCAATGTCCAGATCCTTGCGCTGGGCGTAGAGCTTGGTCATCTCGGACTTGAGCTTCACATAGGTCTTGCGCTTGGAAGCGAGCTCCTTGAGCTCCGGCATATTGGCAAGTTCGCTCTTGTTGCGGGCGAGCTCCAAATCGATCTGTTGCAGCTTGAGTAGCGTAGCGCCGGCGCTCATAAGTTCTCTCCTTTTGTCACAGTCCACCATTGGCAAGGGTTCAGTATTTTAATCGCATGACGGGGGTCGACCCCGGCGTCAACTGCAGAGTTCATCAATATATCAACGAACGGCTCCTCAGAGCGGTCGTGGCCGAGCAAGATCACCGACAGCCCGCGCAAGGCAAGGTCTTGCGCCACGTGGTAGCCCGCCTCGCCCGTCACGACAACATCTGCGCCTGCGGCGATGGCAAGCTCTCCAAAGTCGCCCAGGGAGCCGCCCAAAATGGCGACGGTGCGGCACGGGCGATCGGCTTCGCCCCACACACGCGGGTCGCTGCCGAAGGCCGTGGCAGCACGGGTGGCAAGATCGCGCAGCGTGCACGGGTCGTTGAGCGTTGCAAGCGCGCCCAGGCCGGTTGCCTCGGTGTCGTCCACATGCTCCAGCGAGCTCATGGGCTCAGCGCCCAGCAACTCACTCAGGCGAACGCGCGCTTCGTGCGAACGGTCCAGGTTGGTGTGGAGCGAAAT